>CADBUS010000020.1 GCA_902797895.1 uncultured Bacteroidia bacterium
GATTGTTCCATTGGCAAGCTCAATAATCAGCAATATAAGAAAGGTCATTCCCGATATTAGCATACCGGCCTTCCCTATCTTGTAACCCAACTTTGAGAGCTGTTTTGAGAGAGGAGTCTGCACACCGGTTATCTCTGTTGCGTGGCGTGCTGTTTTGCCTATCTCCGTAGCATCTCCCACAGCCTCAACTATATATATGCACTCTCCCTCAGAAATTGTAGTATCTCTATAGAGTTTGTTGGGAGAAAATGCACTTGCATATTCAGAAACCTTTTCTGCAAATTTTGAAGATGGTTTAGACTCACCATTCAAAGAGGACTCATCTACTTTAAGTTCTGTTGCCTCCAAAACAGTACCATCTGCCGGTATCTGATCACCTGCAGAGAGAATAACATAATCTCCCACCACAACCTCACTTTTCTTAATCTGAACAACCTTTCCCTCTCCAACAGACTCTGCTCTAATTACCTTCACAAGAGCCTGATCTTTAACCTTATTTAATATATCAAACTCTTTTTCTGCCTTGTATTCATTTATAAATGAAACAAATGTAGCAAGGAATATGGCTGCAATTATACCAAGGCTCTCAAGATAAGACTCTTCTGCACTTAATGTACTTGCAACAAGCGAGATGCTCGCTGCAATTATAAGTACAACAATAAGAGGCTCCTTGAATTTATCCAACAATAGTTTATACCAAGGATTCTTTTTGGGCGGAGAGAGAATATTGGAGCCGTGGATTGCCCTGCTACTCTCTACCTCTTTGCTATTTAAGCCTCTGTAAAAGTTCATTTAAGTTCTTAAGTTTTTCTGTGGCATCACTCTCTTTTTTCCTCTCGAGAGCAACAACATTTTCTGGTGCGCTGCTAACAAATTTCTGGTTGGAGAGCTTCTTTCTTACCCCCTCAAGGAACTTTGTATATCTCTCTATTTCAGCCAAAATCTTAGCTCTCTCCTCATCTGCATTAACCTTTACAGGTATAAAGAACTCGGTTGTTCCAACCATAAAATTAACTCCGTTGCCCTGCTGTGCAAAATCCTCTACGGAGCATATTTGAGAGATATTTGAGAGCTTGGATATAATTGCCCCCATCTTGACGCTCTCTCCATTTTTTACATACAGCACAAGAGACTCCTTTGGAGATAGGTTTTTGCTCTGGCGTATGTTCCTGATATTTACAACAGCCTCCGCTGCACTATTGAACTCTGCTATAATTTCCTCTGAATAAGGCTTTTGAGCCGGCATAGCCTCTCCCATTATGGTTTGTCCCGCCTCCCTTGGAGCTATCTGATGCCACAGCTCTTCCGTTATGAACGGCATAAACGGATGGAGCAGCTTAAGCAGAGAGTCAAAGAAGCTGATGGTTTTATCGTATGTGTAACGGTCTATCTTCTCGCCATATACAGGTTTAACCGCCTCCAAATACCAGGCGCAGAACTCATCCCAAAAGAGCTTATAAACAGCCATTGTGGCATCAGATATTCTGAACTTTGAGAAATGGTCGTTTATGGTGGCAATACTCTTTGCAAGAGTGTTTTCAAACCATTCCACCGCCAGGCGGGCCGGCTCAGAAGGATTGGCGGAATCATCTACCTCCCAGCCTCTTGTGAGCCTAAAGGCATTCCATATCTTGTTGCAGAAGTTTCTCCCCTGCTCAATCTGAGACTCATCGTAAAAAATATCGTTTCCCGCGCTGGAACAGAGCAACATTCCTATTCTTACCGCATCTGCACCATACTGCGCAATAAGTTCCAAAGGATCCGGAGAATTGCCAAGTTGCTTAGACATCTTTCTACCCTGTTTATCCCTTACAATTCCTGTGAGATATACATTGGTAAATGGCTCTTTTCCCATAAACTCATTTGCGGCCATTATCATTCTTGCTACCCAAAAGAAGAGAATATCCGGTGCTGTAACAAGGTCGTTTGTAGGGAAATAGTATGCCAAATCCCTGTTTGGCTCAGCATCCGGCCTTCCTGGTTTGTTTGCATCAAACACAGATATAGGCCATAGCCAAGAGGAGAACCAAGTATCAAGCACATCCTCATCTTGTTTTAGCTCCTCTCTTTTTATATTTGGCTCTATCTTTTTAGCTGCCTCAAAAGCCTCTTCAAAAGTAGCCTCCACAACAAACTCACCATTAGGTAGATAGTAGGCAGGAATCTGCTGCCCCCACCATAGCTGACGCGATATGCACCAATCCCTCACATTCTCCATCCAATGGCGGTATGTATTGTTGAATCTATCGGGAATAAGCCTTACTCTCCCCTCCTCTACGCTCTTTAGAGCATCTGTGGCAAGTGCCTCCATCTTCAAAAACCACTGCAAAGAGAGGCGCGGCTCAATTACCGCGTTAGTTCTCTCCGAATGGCCTACAGGAGAGGTATAATCCTCAATTTTCTCCAAGTGGCCGGCCTCCTCCAGCATTTTAACAATCTTCTTACGGGCCACAAATCTATCCTCACCGATAAGTATAAGTGCTTTTTCATTTAGCCTGCCGTGCTCATCAATTATGTCTGTTACAGGCAGTTTGTGGCGCAAACCAATTTCGTAGTCATTTATATCGTGAGCCGGAGTAACCTTCAGGCAGCCTGTTCCAAAGTCCATTGCAACATAGCTGTCCTCTATAATAGGAATCTCCTTGTTTATAAGCGGAATAAATACCTTCTTCCCTTTAAGATAGTGGTATCTCTCATCCTCAGGATTTATACAAACGGCGGCATCCGCCATAATGGTCTCAGGGCGAGTTGTTGCTATAACTATGTATTTATCAGAAGGTTTGCCGTTTTCGCTTATAAAGTACCTCAAATGAAAGAGATTAGATTTTGTCTGCTTGTGAATAACCTCCTCATCGCTTACTGCCGTCAATCCGACAGGATCCCAGTTCACCATCCTTACGCCCCTGTAAATCAACCCCTTTTTATAGAAATATACAAATGTGTTAATAACAGATTGACTCAACTCTGCATCCATCGTAAATTTAGTTCTATCCCAATCGCAAGAGGCTCCCAACTTCTTGAGCTGCTCCAAAATAATTCCTCCGTGTTCCTCTTTCCACTTCCATGCCTCCTCCAAAAACTGCTCACGCGTAAGGGAACTCTTTTCTATTCCGCGCTCTTTCAAGCGGCCCACCACTTTGGTTTCGGTGGCTATAGAGGCGTGGTCCGTACCCGGTACCCAGCAGGCATTTTTGCCATTCATTCTGGCACGCCTTACAAGCACATCCTGCAAGGTGTTGTTCATCATATGCCCCATATGCAACACACCGGTTACATTTGGCGGCGGAATAACTATAGAGTATGGCTCGCGCCCATCAGGTTCAGAATGAAACAGCTTATGTTCAAGCCAATAAGAATACCACTTATCCTCTGTTTCAGCAGGATTGTATTTTGCAGAAATCTCCATAAAACAACTTTCTTTGCACATTTTTAGAAACTCACAAAGATACTCATTTTTTCAATAGAGCGGAGATTTATTCTACCTGCTCAACAATATCCTCCCCCTCCCCAAGCACCAATAGGCTTTCTTCTAATGCGGCTTATATTTGGCATCCACAATTAAACACTCATCTTTTTTTGAGTTTTCAATCCTTCAAACACCCAATAGGCACCACATAAACGCCGTCGTCTCTTTGGTATGGGAAATCGCCTCATTTGGGAACTTGGCCGATTTTCGTTTGGGAACTTGGCCGATTTTCAGAAAGCTAAAAAAAGCGGTCTGTAATGAATTTTTCTATTATGGAGGCACAGCCCTCTATTCCAAAAAGGGAGGAGTTGAGGCAGAGATGATAGGATTCTGCCGCCCCCCAAGTTTTAAGAGAGTACTCTCCATAGTATGAGGCACGCCTTCTATCTCCTTTATTCAGAAGCTCTTCTAATCGCACATCATCAATACTACCCAAATCTTTGAACTTACTGCTCCCTTGGCTGCGTACCCTTGCTATCCTATCTTTTATATCTGCACTCACAAATACATTCAAACAGTTTGGATAGTCTCTCAATATATAGTCTGCGCAACGGCCAACAAATATTGTAGATTGGCTATCTGCAAGGCTTTTTATTACATTGCTCTGAATTTCAAACAATTTCTCTCCTCCTATTACATTTGAGCCGAATACAGAACTTACCGCATTCACAAAAGAGAGAAAACTAAACCCCGAATTGAGAGAAAGGGTATCCTTCTCATCTGCCTTTGCAAAAAGGGATGAGTCAAATCCGCTCTCTTTGGCTGCCAATGTTATTAACTCCTTGTCATATACCTTTATAGAGAGACGTTGGCTAAGTATATGTGCAAGGTCTAAACCTCCGGCTCCTATCTGGCGCCCTATGTTAATGTGAATCAGCCTATTCTCCATCTTGTTGCAAATTATTTTGTTCTACAATATTCTTAATTTCACTCTCCGCTACCTCTACAGCCGCATCACTCTCAACTCCTTGTTTTACAAATTCCTTCTTTTGCTGATGGAGCATATATGCAGTAAGCAGTGCAGATAATATATCTGATGCAGGGATACTCCACCAAACTCCCAAGATACCGAATATAGGTGGGAGCAAAAGCATTAGAGGAAGCAAAAAAATCACCTGTCTTGTAAGTGAGAGAAATATGGCCTTTTTAACTTTGCCTATACTTTGAAAAAAGTTACTTGCAACCATCTGGAAACCAACTATCGAGAAAGTGCAGAAATAGAGTCTCATTGCCACAATTGTCTGATCAATCAGCTCCTGCTCAGAGGTAAATATCCGAGTGAGGGTTTCCGGAAAAAACATCCCCACTAAAAATGCTATGGTTGTAACAATAGTTGCATAGTAGATTGTAAGTCTTAAGACGTGGCTAACCCTGCTGTGGAGTTTGGCTCCAAAGTTATAGCCGGCTATAGGCTGCATTCCCTGCGTAAAGCCCAAAACTATCATAACTGCCACAAAACCAAGCCTGTTTACAATTCCGTATGCTCCTATTGCAAGGTCTCCGCCATACTTCATCAGCTGCTTGTTCAGAACTATTACAATTATGCAGGAACAGGAGTGCATCAAAAATGGAGAGAGGCCTATTGAGAGCATCTGCGTAACTATCTTTTTGCGCAGGCGGTATATGCCGCGCTGCAAATGCACAACCCTGCTTTTGTCTGATATAATTCTAAGCACAAACATCAAAGCAAGGAATTGAGATATTACTGTTGCTATTGCCGCACCGCGTATTCCCCACCCCAAACCATATATGAACAATGGATCTAAAATTGTGTTAATCACCACAGTAAATATTGTGGCGTACATTGCTTTTTTGGGTAATCCTATTACTCTAACCACATTGTTCAGTCCAAAGTAGAGATGAGTAATAACATTGCCAAGCA
>CADBUS010000021.1 GCA_902797895.1 uncultured Bacteroidia bacterium
GCAGTTAGAGAGGGCCGACTGCTGCGGAGAAGATAAGAGCGAGCAGCCGCAAGAGAGGAGTTTGCTCAACAGAGCCACAAAAGATTATCTCAAAATAGCGCAGGTGGAAAAAGAGCTCAACAGCCGGCCTTTCAGCTATATACCTGCATCTAAAATTGCCTCTTGCCAAAAGCAAATCAAAGATGGAGATATAATCTGCTTTATGGCCACCACAGAAGGATTGGATATTGCTCACGTTGCAATGGCCTATTGGCAAGGAGGGAAACTCGGCTTCATACACGCCTCAATGGCTGAAAAAAAGGTAGTTATAGATAAACTGAGCATAGGCGATTATGTAGCTGCCCGCAAAAATGTAAACGGAATCAAAGTGGTGAGAGTCAAATGACGATTCCATTTCGGAATTTGCAGAGTTTGCAGAATTTTGTATCTTTGAAGAGTTCGTTTTTCAACAGATTATAGATATTGATAAACAATCAAAACATCTGATATATGGAACAGTTCAATAATGCACAAGGGCAAGTTGTTATATTTCCTAACAATAAAGCCTTGAGAGTAAGACCAATGATGAGCTTTATGGAGGCTGTAAAAACCTGCTTTAAGAAATATGCCAACTTTAGCGGCCGAGCTCGCCGCAGTGAGTTTTGGTGGTTTTCTTTGGCTCTCATTATTATCGAAATTATAATCTCTATAATAAGTCTTTTTACTCGAGATTGGAATGCTTATTTTTTGGCAAGTCGCAATTTAGAACATTTAGAAATGTTGCGCATTTCTTACTGCAACTTTGGCGGTATTTTATCTTTAATCTTTTGCATAGTTACATTCATACCATCACTATCGGTACAAGTAAGAAGGTTCCACGATGTAGGCAAAAGCGGCAAGTGGGTTATTGTGCCTCTTTTAGCTTCCTTTGCAATAATTGTAGGAATATGTATGTTATCAAAAGAAAATCTATTGGCACCAATACCACTGATATTGATATTTGTTCCATTATTATTATTCGGAGTTTTTGGCATTATCTTTTTGGTATGGAGCTGCCTGGATAGCAAGCCGCAAACAAACAAGTGGGGGCCATCCCCTAAGTATGAGGAGGTTGAGATTAACACGCCAATGTCACAACAACAATAGAGGCCGCGGTTTCCACCACTATCATATACCAAAAAAGCAGAGGCTACGCTTCTGCTTTTTTTGTGACCCGCCAGGGGATCGAACCCTGGACCCCAACATTAAGAGTGTCGTGCTCTACCAGCTGAGCTAGCGAGTCATCCGCTAACACAAAGGTTGCGTTTTGGGAGTGCAAATATACTCCCTTTTTTTATATCTGCAAAACTTTTTTTATTCATACGGCTTTTTGTCATCAGCCCCTCTTTTGTTTATCTTTACAACAAAATTTGAGATTATGAAAAAAGATTTTTTTGAAGAGGTCAGATTTGCCGTAACAGTATGTGGCAAAGATGGTACAATCTTAGATATGAACAAAAAGTCCATCCAAACCTTTATAAAGCCCGGAATGGAGAGTATCATTGGCAAAAATGTGCTTGATTGCCATCCGGAGCCGGCTCGCACAATGTTGGCAGATATGCTGACAAATCCGCGCACCAATGCCTATACCATAGAGAAGAACGGTATAAAAAAGCTGATTTATCAGACTCCTTGGTACGAGAATGGTGAATACCAAGGTTTTATGGAGGTTTCTATGGAAATTCCTTTCCAGATGAAGCATCTGGTACGCACCCCCAAACCGCGCTGCGCCCCTAACTCCATAAAAGAGCTCAGAGAGGGAGAGATTTTTGTATTTGGCAGCAATCTATCCGGTGCGCACGGCGGCGGAGCCGCTCGCTACGCATACGAGAAGTTTGGTGCTGTTTGGGGAGAAGGGGTTGGCCTGCACGGCAATACATACGCAATACCCACAATGCAGGGAGGAGTTGAGACCATCAAGCCGTATGTAGATGAGTTTATTGAGTTTGCAAAGCAACATACAGAACTCACATTTCTTGTAACAAGAATCGGTTGCGGTATTGCTGGCTTTACAGATGAGGAGATAGCTCCCCTATTTGCCGCCGCTCTGCCGGTAGGTAATATCCTCCTCCCCGGCAGCTTTATGAAAATTTTGAACAAGGAATAAGCTGTTGCAGGAGCTTCTTAAAATCCAAAATTTTGAGAATTTTGAGGAACTTTTTATTTTTGCCCTGAAAAACAGGACAATATGGGAAGTACTATAGCCTTCAGACGCAAAATTTACGACAGACTTCTGAATCTGCAGTAAGAGAGCTCGCCCAACTAATCGCCGCTGCCCATAGCCTCTAATAACTTACCATAGAAGAGTCCTTTTATGGTATTGCCTCCATCATAAACATACCCTTTAAAAGCTACCTTTCCATTATCATCTTTGGCTATTATCTTTCCTGTTGCCTCATCAACAGTCGCAACCAGAGAGTAATCTTTATAGTTGAACTTTACAATCTGCTCATCATCCGGAAGCGGAAATTCCAACACTACAGAAGAGCCCTCTTCACTATTCCAAAAGAAGTAGGTCCCTCCAAAATATTTCCACACCTCCCTATCTTTATCCGGCAAAATAGTCTCCTCATCAGTAATGAGTTCAGTATCTGTACCGGCAACAGCCGTTGAGTCGTTTGTTTCTATCTGATTTTGAGAAGTATTGCTTTTGCAAGCAGATAATAAAACACTGACTATCAATATAGTCACAACAAACAAATTTTTCATAGCCTATTACTTTTTTTAGTAAAACTTGCGCAAATTTACTAATAATTATTGGCATCCAAGCTCTCAGGCCGCAATCTCTTACCAGAAAGGGCTATAAGAATATTGAGGAGGATGTAGGTAGCAAGAGAGGCGAATATCCAAACTATAAAGTTTAAGCCGGCAAAGGCGGTCATAATGGCCTCAACCACAACTATTGCTACATATATAAATCGGATTCTGTTATCTGCCCAAGAGAGATTCTTTAGCTTCATAGAGAACATAGGAATGTTGCTCACAAGCAGCCACGAGAGCAAGAGCGCAAGCAGGGCCATTGCCCAATTTTGCCATCTAATGGCGATAAAAAATCCACACTGTTCATTGCAGTATCTTGTCAGTAAGACTATTGTAGAGAGGTAGAGTATTGCACAGGCCGGTGTTGCAAGCCCTATAAAGTTCTCACTTTGGCGAGTATCGTTATTGAATTTTGCAAGCCTGAGGGCAGAAAAAACTGCTATAAAAAAGGGAATGATACTCAAAATCAGAAACACCCAGACAGAAAGGGTGGGATTTGAGGAGTGGGCAAAAAACTCTGCCCGCATCACAGAAAAAGGAGCTGCTGAACGTATAAAGAAGAAGCCTGCAATGGATGGAGCCACTCCAAAACTCACCATATCTGCCAAAGAATCAAGCTCCTTACCAAGCGGAGAATAGGCTTTAAGCACTCTTGCCGCAAAGCCGTCAAAAAAATCAAAAAGAGCCGCCAGCAAAAGCAATAGAAGAGCCTGAGTAAACATCTGATAAGATGCCTCTACAATAGCCAAGACTCCGCAAAACAGGTTGCAGCAGGTAATTGCATTAGGTATGTGCTTTTTTATACTCATAGGAAAACCCTTTCGTATATCCATATAACTTTACAAATATAACTATCTACCGACAATAGACAAAGGGGCTTAACTCAAAATCTCATTCAAAATCACGTTTTGTAAGATTCTTTTCAAATGGCTTTGTTTTGCCTTTTGTTTAATTATTATGGTCCGTAGGTAGGCTGTGTGGGGCGGCTGTGGGATAAAAAGCTGTGGGATAGAGAAAGTGGGTGCCAAAATTTTGGCACCCACCTTACAAATACAAGTTCAGCTCTATTCGGGCTACAACTTAAAACAACCTACTCTACTTTATATTCAGCTTCTTTCTGATAGCCTTTGGTAGAGCATCTTTGTTAATCATTATGGCTATGGTCTTTGCCTTAAAGTAATTCTCTGATACATAAAGGTATCCATCGCCATTACTTACACCCCAAGAGTTCTTAACCATAAAGTATTTCACCCCGTTCTGATCCTTTACCAAACCTGTAATGTGCATCAAGTGATCATCTGTTGTGGTAAAGTCCTCAAACATTCTCTGACGAGAAACTGCATCTACCGGAGTCTCCAAATATCTCTTTTTCAACCCCTCTTTCTCTCCCTTGATATTTTCACCTGGGGCAAAAACTGCCACGTGGTTGTTGTGAGCAAAGTAGGTCTCGCTCACATCGGCATCCCAAGCTATTGTATAGCCCTTCATTATAGCCTCCTCAGCTATAGCCACAAACTCATCCAATGGCACATTGTAGTAAGATGCCATATCGTAATTATCCGGAATCTCAAGCACAAATTGCTCGTAATAAGGATGATGCATAAACGATGTAATCTCTACATAATCCTCTCCGTTGAGTTTGAGCTTATTCTTAAAGGCAAGCGGACTATACTCCGTTCCCTTATAAGATAGAGTTGATGGCAACTGCCCAAGCCACTTATCTAAAATAGTAGAAGCCTTCTCGTAAGGAACTCCTTTCTTCTCCTTAACCGCCTCATCCATAAGGTTAGTGAACTCGCTCTGTAATTCCTTATGGTTATGGGTTTTAGAATCGTAGTTTATTCCGTTGTAGGCCTCTTCTGTCATAAGGCCGTTATGCTCCATTGAGAATATTGCCTGATGGGAAACTCCGCCCGGCCCCTTTCTTCCTCTTCCTCTGCGATAGTAGAAATCTGCACCACGGCGCAAATACTCGTTTCTCACAAAAAACATCTCGGAGAGATTAAGCGAGGTATCTGCAGTACCTTTTTTAATTGCCTCACTCTCAAGGAATGATATTGTTGCAAAGCTCCAGCAGGTACCTGTCTGCGCCTGATTCTTTACAGATGTTGTAGGATTGCTCTTAACCATCGTAAACTCATAGTAAGGGCTTTGAGCGTATGCCAAAGCTACAAAGAGCAGAGCTGCTGAAAATGTTATAAATCGCTTCATATTATAATAATCTGATAATTAGATACCCATTTTCTTACGGATAGCTGTAGGAATAGCCTTCTTATTTACAAGAATGTTCAAGGTCTTGTACTGTACAAAAGGTACTGAGGCATACCATATTCCGTTGTATTTGCCGGTTGGGCCCCAAGAGTTCTTTACCATATAGTACTTGGTGCCATTCTGATCCTTTGCTATACCATAGATATGCATTCCGTGATCGTCTGTGGTGGTCTTGTTGTCATATCCCTCTTGTCTCATCTTCTGAGTGATAACAAGCTCTTTACCAGGGCTGTTGAGGTTATTTACAGCTGCACGGCGAGCATTAGGATCCTGCCCTACCCATCTCTCCTGGTCTGAGCCAACAAAAGATTTCTCGTTAGCCTGCACATCAGGCACAACACCAATACCATCGCGAGTAAAACCGGTTTCGCTAACATCTGTTCCCCAGCCAATTGTGTAACCATTCTCAATAGCGTTATCTATGATAGCCATCATCTCCTCCATAGGAACATTGTAGCTTAAATCCCAACGCCAATTGTCCGGTACCTCAATAGCAAAAGCGGTGTAGAATGGATGGTGAGTGAAGGATGTTACAGATACATAATCATCCATATTAAGACCTAAACCCTTAGTTACGAAATCTTTGGCAGAGTAAGTAACGCCTCTGTAAGTTGTGGTCTCAGGGCATTTGCCAAGGTAGGTCTCAAGTATATTCTTGTAAATATCAAGATATTTAGGGCTCAATTGACGGCCTCTGCCGGGAACTTTCTTTACAGCCTCTGCAAGAGCTGTGCTAAGAGCAGTCATCTCTGCAAAGTTCACTCTTGTTGCACCATCTCTAAGAGTAGGCATATCAGCCTCTTGCACCACTCCGTAATCTCTGAAGGTGTGAATAACATCTTCAAAAGCTCCGCCCTCTGCAAAGTTAAGGTAACCATCAAGACGCACATATTTCTCCATCTTCTCAAGATAATTCTTAGATACGCTGTACATTACAGAGAGGTTCAGAGAGGTATCTGCCTTTCCGTTCTTAATAGCCTCACTCTCAAGGAAAGAGGTAGTTGAGAAGCACCAGCAGGTACCGGAGCTGCCCTGATTCTTGATAGAGGTTATAGGGTTAGCCTTTACAGTTGTAAAGATGTAGCCCCCCTGCTTAGGTTTCTCCTGAGCATTTGTGGTTGTGGCAGCAAAGCAAAAGAGAGCCGCTGCAAGCATAATAATTGTTTTTCTCATAAGTTATTGTTTTTTAATATATTATTTTCTTATCTCAAATCATTTAAGAGCAGATTAAAAAGATTCTTCACTTGGTTCAGAATGAGACTATTGTGTCATTCTGAGGCAGCTTTCTGCAGAAGAATATACTTTTTTATCACTCTGTTATCTCATAATTATGGTATATTCATAAACTTATGGCTCTGCAAAGAGATACACCAAGTAGGGTTGCCCTTTACATACTCTATTACCTGCGGCATAACCACCTTCATTCTGCTCCATTCCGGCTGCAAAAAGAAGTAGCAAGGCTCGGCCCATCCCCTTACAGAGGCACGCTGCTTGGAGGCGGCAATAATCTTCTCTTTATTCTCCTCTGCCCAGATAAAATCTGTATGTTCCTCTATAATCACCTTAAGCTCATCGGCTAAGGGAAAAAACTCCTCCCTCGGCGGAGCATTTCGCTTGGGAGAGAGGCAAATCCAATCAAAAGTACCGCTTAAAGGGGCGGAGCCGCTTGTCTCCAGAAATATCTTTAACCCATTCTCTTTAAGAGCAGCACATAATCTATCGAGAGGATAATTCATTGGCTCTCCGCCTGTTATAACCACAGATTTAGCCTGGCACTCAAGTGCCCCCTCTACAATCCTCTCTATTGGTACAGGTGGAAAAAGCTGCGGATTCCAGGTCTCTTTGGCATCGCACCAGCTACACCCCACATCGCACCCTCCGAGCCTTATGAAAAAGGCCGCCTCGCCGGTGTGAAAACCCTCACCCTGAATAGTGTAGAAACTCTCCACAAGAGGCAACAGCCTCCCATCCTCCAACAGCGTATATGTAGAAAAAGGCGCCATAAGACTAATTGACACAAATATAAGAAATAAAAGGGAGATAAGAATATGTTGTGTGCCAAAATGGCTTTGAGAGTAGGAAGGAATATGAAATTTTTGCATATTTTGGGGTTGGTTTACAAATTGTAGTGCACTTCTGCGGCCGTATGCTCCCTTATGAGCTGCGGGGAAAATATGAGTTGGTTGTAAAGAAATAGAGAAAAAAGGAGGATGTATGAATAGTATGAATAATAATCAGAATCAAGGAAAGATGTTGGAGCTTTATGCTATCAACCTTAATGAGCGTGCCAAAAAGGGCAAGCTCGATCCTGTAATCGGCAGAGATGATGAGATTCGCAGGGTGCTGCAGATTTTAAGCCGTAGGACAAAGAACAACCCTATTCTTGTGGGCGAGCCGGGGGTAGGTAAGACAGCCATAGCCGAGGGATTGGCGCAGCGTATTGTACATCAAGATGTTGCAGAGAATCTAAAAAATAAGACCATCTATTCATTGGATATGGGTGCCCTTATAGCCGGCGCAAAATACCAAGGCGAATTTGAGCAGAGGCTCAAAGGTGTTATTAAGGAGGTTATAGAGAGCGACGGAGAGATAATTCTCTATATAGATGAGATTCACACACTTGTGGGAGCCGGCCAGACCAGCGGCGCTATGGATGCGGCAAACATTCTAAAGCCGGCACTATCGCGAGGAGAGTTAAGATGCGTAGGCTCAACCACTTTGGATGAGTACCAGAAGTACTTTGAAAAAGACAAGGCGCTTGAGAGGAGATTCCAGATGGTTATGGTTGACGAGCCATCTCCGGCAGAGAGCATATCTATACTCAGAGGGCTTAAGAGCAAGTATGAGAACCATCATAAGGTTAAAATTGAGGACGATGCTATAATTGCAGCGGTGGAGCTCTCGCATAGGTACATAACCAGCCGCAAACTGCCTGACAAGGCGATAGACCTTATAGATGAGGCTGCTTCCAAGTTAAGACTGGAGATGAACTCCGTACCGGAGGAGATAGATGAGCTACAGAGAAAAATCAAGCAGCTTGAGATAGAGAGAGAGGCACTGCGCAGAGAGAGCAATTCCCCTAAACTCAACGAGTTAAATACACATTTGGAGGAGCTTAATGGCAAGTTGGAAAAACTCAATACCCAATGGAGCAAAGAGAAGAGCCTTTACGAGAGGGCGCAGAAAAAGCGTGAGGAGATAGATAATCTTAAATTTAAGGCAGATAATGCAGAGCGCAACGGAGACTACGCTTTGGTTGCAGAGATAAGGTATGGTAAAATTGCCGGCCTGCAAAAAGAGATAGAGCAGTTGCAGAAAGAGATAGGCGGCAATGAGCATCCGCTTATAGATGAGGAGGTTGGGCCGGATGACATTGCAGACATTGTGGCCAAGTGGACAGGAATACCTGTTTCCAAGATGCTCCAGAGCGAAAAGAGTAAGTTGCTCAATTTGGAGAAGCATTTACACAAGAGAGTTATAGGGCAGGATGAGGCCATAAAGGCTGTGGCCGATGCCGTAAGACGCTCAAGAGCAGGGCTTCAGAGCGAAAAACGCCCTATTGGTTCATTCCTCTTTATGGGTACCACCGGAGTGGGTAAAACGGAGCTTGCCAAGGCACTTGCCGAGTTTCTCTTTGACGATGAGAATATGATGACAAGAATAGATATGAGCGAGTATCAGGAGAGCTTTGCTGTAACAAGGCTGATTGGTGCGCCTCCGGGATATGTGGGCTACGATGAGGGAGGGCAGCTTACCGAGGCGGTAAGGCGCAAGCCATACTCGGTTATTCTGTTTGACGAGATAGAGAAGGCTCACCCCGATGTATTTAACATACTGCTGCAAGTGCTTGATGATGGCCGCCTTACAGATGGCAAGGGAAGAACGGTAAACTTTAAGAACACCATACTTATTATGACCAGCAACGCCGGAGCGGAGATTATACAGGAGTATATGCCTAAGATGTTGGATTTAAGTAAAATGAAAACCCCTGCCGAGCGCGAAAAGGCAGAGCAGAGCAATAACCGCCTGTTGGAGGAGTGCAAGGAGAAGGTTATGGTTATACTAAAAAAACGCATAAGGCCGGAGTTCCTCAACAGAATAGATGAGATGATAATGTTCCATCCGCTTAGCAAGGAGGATATCAGAGGCATATTGGAGCTTCAGATAAGCCAGATTGCAGCCAAGCTGAAAGAAAACGGAATAGATATACGCTTCTCTGAAAAGGCTTTGGATGAGCTTGCAGAAAAGGGATTTGACATCTCATACGGAGCAAGACCGATAAAGAGGCTGCTGCAGAAAGAGGTTGTGAATCAGATTGCTGCCAAACTTATTGCAGGAGAGATAAATGGAGGAAATACCATCGCGATAGATATTAAAGATGGAGAGTTGCATATAAGCAATTTAACTGAATAAAAATTGCTACTTTTGCACCCTATGAGATTTCAGAACAGAGAAGATGATTTTGAGCGCAGAGATATGGAACGCCTCGAGAGAGCTTACCGCAAGTTTGTCTCCCAAGGCGATTCCTCTTCTCAGCCTGCCTCGTTTGAGGAGGATGAGTATGCCTTTATTATAGATCAGAGCCTTGCAGCCGGAGAAGATGCTTTGGCGGAAAAGGCTGCAAAACAGGCATATAAACAACACCCCTACTCCCCTATAATAATATCTAAAATAGCTGAATACTATCTAATTTCTATTGGACCTAAAAAGGCTCTCGCGTTTTTATTGGAACACGATATGCCCTTTGAGCCTGAGGTTGAACTTATGCTATGCAGGGTTTATATAGCTATGAAGCAGTATGAAAAAGCCAAGGATAGATTTTGCGATATAGTCAAAAACACCTATAACATAGAGGATTACTGCGATATTGTTCATACTTTGGCGCACGAGTGTATTGTTAATGAGGAGTTTAAGGAGGCATTGTATTATCTCGATGAGAGCACTAAGATGGCAGACGCCTGGAATAAAAAAAATGAGACAGAAGAAGATCCTGAGACTATAAAACTTTATCTGTTTGACTATGCCTTTGTGTATCAAAATCTTGAGAATTGGGCTGGGGCTATTTTCTACTATGAGAAATATTTGGAGTTCAATCCGTTTGATGACAAGGCGTGGTTTAACCTTGCAAATGCCTATTGGCAGCAGAACAATTTAGAGAAGGTTATAGAGTGCAATGAGTACTCATACGCCCTTAACAATGAGAACACTAACGCACTGTTTAATCTCGGCATTGTCTCAATATCTTTAAACAAGATAGATGATGCCATCAATTACTTTACAAAATATACAAAGGCCGAAAAGACAGACTCTGCCGGTATGGTGGGGCTTGGCAACGCATATATGCTTAAAGGAAATTTGATTGAGGCAGAAATTCTGCTGCGCAAAGCCCTTATATTCAACCCGGCAAGCAAAGAGGCACAACGCAGTTTGGAGATACTCCAAAAGCGCAAGCACGCCAAAAAACGCCCAAATAGCAACAGCCTCAGCGGAGAGCAGAAAAGAAAAAGCAACAGGCGTGCAAAGAGCAGCGGAGAGGAGAGGGTTGGCAAAAGCGGCAGTGAGAAGAGCAGAGAGAAAGGCTGCGCAAAGGGCAGAAAAGAGAACAGGAGCGAGCAAGGCAATAGCGGCACAAGCGGCCGCCAAGATAAAGGGAACGGCCAAGATAAAGGGGCAAATAATAGTACAGAATAGAACAGCGTATGAGCAAAGTAACAGAGAAGATACTTCTCACACTCAAAGGAATAGGAATAGGAGCAGCAAATGTGATACCGGGTGTAAGCGGTGGAACAATAGCCTTTTTAACAGGCATATACGAGCGGCTCATAAACTCGCTTAAATCTTTCAACTTTAAGACTACCAAGCTGTTGCTTAGCGGCAAGTTCAGACAATGGGCAAAAGAGACAGATTTCGCCTTTTTGTTCTACATACTGCTCGGCATTGTAATAAGTGCTTTCTCGCTCTCAAAGCTAATGCTCTATCTACTGGAGAATGAGCCTATTGCAACTTGGTCTTTCTTCTTTGGACTGGTGCTTGTCAGTTGCTACTATGTGCTCAAAGAGATAAAAAAGTGGAATATTGGTGTGTTTATAAGCCTCGCGATAGGCATAGCCATAGCGGTTTGGGTATCGCTGGCCTCCCCATCTGAAACACCGGACACCTGGTGGTTTATACTTATTGCCGGAGCGGTGAGCATCTGCGGAATGATACTGCCGGGCATTTCGGGCAGCTTTCTATTGGTGCTTATGGTTAAGTATGAAGACCTTATGCGCTCTATCAGTGAGCTTGACATTAAGCGCCTGCTGCTATATGTGATAGGCTCTGTGGCCGGAATTTTGGCCTTCTCACACCTACTGGGCTGGTTGCTAAAGAATTTGTACAATCAGACCATCGCACTTCTGACAGGATTTATGGCCGGCTCGCTGATAAAGATATGGCCATGGCAGCAAGTCCTGCAAGGCGTAGGCGACAAAGCTATCAGCCATCCCATCACCCCTGCCAAATACCAACTGCTCAACTCCGCCTCACCCCAAATAGCCACCGCCATAATAATGGCAATCATAGGAATAGCCTTGGTGGTTATACTTGAAAGCAGCGCCAATACTTCAAATTCTCCTACAAAAAAGAGCACAAAACGATAGTTAGATTAAATAAAAATATTAAATTTGCAGCCCGATTTGCAAATGGTTCGGTAGCTCAGCTGGATAGAGCAACAGCCTTCTAAGCTGTGGGTCTTGGGTTCGAATCCCAACCGAATCACATAGATGAAGCAGCGCTTAGGCGCTGCTTTTTATTTAAGTATCAGCGCGTTGTGAGCTTGCTCACAAAATCGCTGAGCTTAAATAAAATAAGTAGCTGCGGCTTGCCGCAGCTACTTCATCAGATATGTAGGATTGCCCGCTGGCAGGAAATGGGAATGGCGGAGCCTCAATCCCATTGGAAGAATGGCGTAGCCGAGCAAAAGATTCTACAAACCTGCGTAGCCTTTGAGGGTGGCTATTTCCTGTGGCCAGAGTTCTGGCTCTGGGGTTTCCAGAATAAGGGGGATATTATCAAAGCGGCTATCCTCCATTATCATCTTAAAGGCATTCCAGCCAATAATACCACTTCCCAACACCTCGTGCCTATCCACACGGCTGCCCACGCCCTTTTTGGCATCATTAAGGTGCATTCCTCTCAAATAGCTAAATCCCACCACTTTATCAAACTCATCAAATACACGCTTAAAACCCTCCTCTGTAGATAGGTCATAACCGCCTGCAAATGAGTGGCAAGTATCTATGCAAACCCCAACTCTTGCCTTATCCTCAACTCTATCTATAATGTATGCAAGATGCTCAAACTTGTAGCCGAGATTGCTCCCCTGCCCTGCTGTATTCTCTATTACAGCTGTAACTCCCTCTGTCTTAGAGAGTGCAAGATTTATAGACTCTGCTATCAAGTTCAAACACTCCTCCTCTGATATGGCACCCAAATGGCTACCGGGGTGAAAGTTGAGTCTATCCAATCCGAGCGCGCCACAACGTGCCATTTCATCTATAAAGGCTGCACGCGATTTTCCAAGTCCCTCATCTGTAGGGTTTCCAAGATTTATAAGGTAGCTGTCGTGAGGAAGAATCTGCTGCGGCCCATAACCATACTTTGCACAGGAGTCCTTGAACTCTGCTATCTCTGCGGAGGTCAGAGGTTTTGCCATCCATTGCCTCTGATTTTTGGTAAAGAGTGCAAAGGCAGTTGCCCCTATTTCGTGTGCATTTTTTGGTGCATTGGCAAGGCTGCCAGAAGCACTTACATGAGCTCCTATGTATTTCATTTTAACTTAAAGGTATCTTTTAGTGTTACGGTGCGATTGTAAACTGCTCTCTCCGGCGTGCTGTCTGAATCCTTATAGAAATAGCCCATTCTCTCAAACTGTACTGCTATTCCGCTATTGTCTTCAAGCAGGGCCGGCTCTGCGTATGCCTCAATAATATCCATAGAGTGAGGATTTAAGAAATCTTTATAATCTGCTCCCTCCGGAATCTGATCCATATACTGCTCGGTAAAGAGCCTATCTACCAATCTTACTTCTAACTTTTTAGCCTGCTCTACACTAACCCAGTGTATTGTACCTTTTACGCTGCGCCACTCTCCTGCTCCCGGCTTGGATGTTGGATCAAATGTGCATATAATCTTTTGAATCACGCCATTGGCATCTTTAACCACCTCTTTACACTTAATTATGTATCCATATTTAAGGCGTACCTCTCCGCCAGGCTGCAAACGGAAATACTTTTTAGGAGGATTCTCCATAAAGTCTGCTCTCTCAATCAACAGCTTGCCTGTGAATGGAATACGGCGCTTGGCTCCATCCGGCTCGGCCGGATTAAGCGGTGCCTCAACCCACTCTGTTTTACCCTCTTCCCAACCCTCAAGCTCCAACTCAACCGGATCCAGCACAGCCATATATCGGTTAGAACGGGCATTCAAATCCTCTCTTACGCACCATTCAAGCAGAGAGAGATCTATTATGTTATCTCTCTTGGCAACTCCCACCTTATCTGCAAACATTTTGATACTCTGCGGAGTATATCCTCTGCGGCGTATTCCGCAAATGGTTGGCATACGCGGGTCGTCCCATCCTCTCACATAGTTGTTCTTTACAAGTTCCAACAGCTTGCGCTTACTCATTACCGTATATGTGAGGTTAAGCCTTGCAAACTCATACTGTTTCGACGGGAATATCCCCAAATTCTCTATAAACCAATCATATAGCGGCCTATGTACATCAAACTCAAGAGTACATATAGAGTGGGTTATACCCTCAATGGAATCGCTCTCTCCGTGTGCATAATCGTACATAGGGTAGATGCACCACTTTGTACCCGTTCTGTGGTGAGGGGTATAGCTTATGCGGTACATTATAGGATCTCTGAATAGCATATTCGGGTGTGCCATATCTATTTTGGCCCTCAAAACCTTCTCCCCCTCTTTATACTGTCCATCTCTCATCTGCCTGAAAAGCAACAAGTTCTCCTCAACGCTACGGTTTCTGAAAGGACTTGGAGTACCAGGCCTTTGCACTGTTCCACGATTCTCTCTAATCTGCTCCAGAGTTTGGTCATCTACGTATGCCAACCCCTTCTTAATCAGCTCCTCTGCCCAATCGTAGAGTTGCTGAAAATAGTCCGAGGCATATCTCTCCTCCGCCCACTCAAAGCCCAACCACTTGATATCTTGCTTAATAGAATCTACATACTCTACATCCTCCTTAGTGGGATTGGTATCATCAAAGCGAAGATTTGTTTTGCCGCCATACTTTTGAGCCAATCCAAAATTAAGGCATATACTCTTTGCGTGGCCTATATGCAGATAGCCGTTAGGCTCAGGGGGAAAGCGAGTTAGAATGCTCTTGTGCTTTCCGCTTGCAAGATCGGCCTCAATAATCTCCTCAATAAAGTTCAGGCTCCTTGCCTGTGCCTGTTCATCTTTTTTTATCTCTTCCATAAAGAAACAATATTAGAACTATAAAATAGTTTCTTGATACTATGCAAAGATAGTACAGAATTAACTAAATTTGCAACTATGATAAAATCTATGACAGGATATGGCAAAGCAGAGGCTCTGCTTGCCCACCACAACAAAGTTACCGTTGAGATAAAAACCCTCAACGGCAAGAGTATAGACATCTCAATAAAGGGCTCTATTATACCAAAGCAAAAAGAGCTGCAAATTAGGCGTTTGCTCAGCGACGGTCTAATCCGCGGCAGTGTGGATTTCTCCATCGCGATAGAGCATAAAAACGGCTCGGAGGCCAAGAAAATAAACTCAGAGCTTTTTATGAGCTATTACAAGCAGATTCAGGAGCTTGGGCGCGGCAAATTCAAAGATGTTGAAGATGGGCAGATTATAAACTCCCTGCTGCGCCTCCCCGATATTTACGAGAGCAAGAGCTCCGAGATTACAGAGAGCGATTGGAAAAAGATAGATAAGACTATAGCTCTGGCCATTAAAAAGGTTAACGACTATCGTCTTACAGAGGGCAAGGCTCTGGCAAAGGATATTAAAGGCTCTGTATCCAATATCTTAAAGTTGCGCCAACAGGTTAAGAAAGAGGATATTAAGAGAGTTCCTGCTATTAAGGAGAGGATTCTTGCAAAGTTAGATAGCCTTGGCGCAAAGGCAGATATGAACAGATTGGAGCAGGAGATTATCTACTATGTGGAGAAATTGGATATAAATGAGGAGATGGTAAGGCTTGGCCAGCATTGCGACTACTTTATACAAACGCTTGAAGAAGAGGAGCTTGCTGGCAAAAAACTCGGATTTATAGTGCAGGAGATGGGGCGTGAAATAAACACCCTTGGCTCAAAGGCCAACAATGCCGCAATCCAGAAAATTGTGGTTAAGATGAAAGATGAACTGGATAAAATAAGGGAACAGAGCCTGAACGTTCTATAAGAGAATGGCTCAATATTTGCTCACTATAACAGATAAAAGCGATTAAAATGGGTAAGTTTTCCATATATGCAGCCGTAGTTTTGCTGCTTATTTTACAAGGGTGCGCTCCAGCGTTTCAAGCTAAATATTTTGATGTTGAGGTACTTAAAGAAGGCTCTTTTAATTTGGATCCTGAGGGGAGAGAAGTCTCTGTTTTTGCGGTATCGCCCAAAGAGGCGCAAGACAGCGCACTAATCTCTGCCGCTGCAAAGGGTTTGGCCACCAAATATGAGACCTCTCAAGTTTTGGAGCCTGAGAGTGTGGCTATTTATTCCATTCCACAGAGTGAGTTCCCTGGATTTGTGAACTCTAAAGGCAGGCAACCTGAATATTATGAGAGCCTTATGATGGGTAGTGCAAGCCAGCTTCTCATTTTTTTAAGCAATTTGCAGTTTAGCCATTTGGGAGTTAAGGGGGAGAGATATATGACCATTCCATATACTATAAAGATGGATGTATATGATGCCATAAAAGATTCCCTTCTACTCAGCAAACAGTTTAGGGATACATTGCAGGCAGCTTTTCTAACAGGCTCAAACACATCGCAAAAGACCATATATGATGCTGCAATGAAATCTCTGCCTGACTTTGCGACAAAGATTGGAGAGGTTGCTGCCAATGAGCTATCTACAAAGTGGGAGACCGAGGAGTGGATGCTTATCTATGCCCCTAACGGAGCTTGGGAGAAGGGGGTACGATATGCAGAGAATTTCAACTGGGAGGAGGCTGTTCAAACATGGCTCCCTCTTGCAGAGAGCCAAGATGCCAAAGAGGCATCATACGCGGCATTCAATATTGCGGTTGGTTGCCAGATGCTTGGAGAGACAGATTTAGCTTTGGAGTGGATAAGATATGCCCGCGAGAAGGCAGATTTCTCTGAATATACGGCACTTGAGAAATATCTTGAAAACAAGCGCAAACAGGCGGCTAAGTAAGACTCTTCGCTCCGCTCAGAGTTACAGGTGAGTAAGCTCAAGAAAAACAGCACGTTATATGACAGATTGGATTATAAACAGCATAAATTGGGAATTTCTCCTAAGGCTTGTTGTTGCCGGAGTGCTTGGCACAGCGGTGGGCTTGGAGAGAGAATATAGGGCTAAAGAGGCCGGTGCAAGAACCCACTTTTTGGTATGTGTGGGGAGTGCCCTACTTATGATAGTATCGCAATACGGCTTTTCTGAAATACTTGACAAATATGAGGGAACAAACCTTATGCGTTTGGATCCGGCGAGAATTGCTGCACAGGTTGTTTCCGGAATAGGCTTTTTGGGCGCAGGCATTATAATACTCCAAAAGCAAATGGTTAAGGGGCTTACAACCGCTGCCGGTATATGGGCAATCTCGGCTGTAGGACTTGCTGTGGGAGCCGGAATGTATAAGATAGCGATAGCCACAACCATATTTATACTTATAGCTCTGGAGCTTATGTACAGCTTCTTTAAGGGAATTGGTTTCCGCACCCTTATGTTGGAGTTTGATGTGCCTACAAAGGAGTGTTTAGATGAGCTATCAAAGCTGCTCTCAAAGCCTGAATATAAGGTTGTTTCCTACCATTTGGAGGAGAGACCGACAGGCTTTAAGATAGAGGCTGCTATTAAGATTCACAGCAAGATGGATGAAAGCGCCTTCTTCAGCAAGCTGGGCAAATTTGAAGGGCTTATTATAAAAAGATTCGAGTAGCTTTCACTACCCGAATCTCTTAAACTGCTTTTCGTCCTCTGAGATTTACTCCTTGAATCCTTTGAATCCGTTGCCTATTATCTCAGATGAATCCATCACATTAATAAAGGCTTTAGGATCAATCTCTCCTATTTTGTATCTAAGATTCATCATCTCTCGGCGAGTGAGGGTTGTATAGATAATATCCTTCTGCTCACCCTTATACATACCCTTGGCAGGAATAAGAGTTGCACCTCTGCCCATTGTATTGAGTATATGCTCCTTAATAGGCTCCATATTGGAGGAGATTATCATCATTGTCTTTACAGACTGCCCCTCAATAACCATATCTATAATCTTGCTCTCCAAGATTATGATGAGCCAAGAGTACATAGGCAGCTTCCAATCGCCAAAGGCTATTACGGTTGTAAGGGTAATAAGGCCATCCACAATTATAACCGCCGTTCCCATAGAGATATGGATATACTTGTTTATTATCATAGAGATAATATCGGAGCCGCCACTGGTAGCTCTTGAGCGGAATATCATTCCAAGTCCTATTCCATAAAGAATACCTCCAAATATAGCGGCAAGCAGCTGATGGTCAAACTTTTGTATTGCATCAATTCCTGTCAGCCCCTGCTCTGCAATCTGCTTGGAGACCTCCGGCTCTATAAGAGAATCAAAGCCGTAGGTATGGTGTAGCAGCCACATAAAGCCAGGTATGAGGAAAGTGCAGGCAAGTGTCTTGATTCCAAATTTGCTACCCAATACCAATGTGCCTATAATTAACAGAGGAATATCCATACAAAGTGCAGAAACCTCTGTGCTCCAGCCCCATAGGTGATGGAAAACCATTGATAGACCGTATGTTCCTCCCGGGGCAAAACCGTAAGGCTCTATAAGCAATACAGCCGCAAGGGAGAAGATAAAGCAGCCTCCGGTAAGGAGAGCATACTCAAAAATGGTCCTTTTAATATTGTTACTCTTATTAGCAGTCATATACCTCCTACATCATCATACCACCACAAACCTGTATTACCTGCCCCGATACGTATGCAGACATATCGCTTGCCAAGAAGAGACAAACATTTGCAATATCCTCAGGGGTACCGCCTCTGCGCAGAGGAATCTTGTTATACCACTCTTGTTTAACCTCTTCCGGCAACTGGTCTGTCATTTCGGTAATTACAAAGCCCGGAGCTACCGCATTGGCTCTAATGCCTCTGCGCCCCATCTCCTGTGCAATGCTCTTTGCAAGCCCTATCATACCGGCCTTTGAAGCAGAGTAGTTGCACTGGCTGGCATTACCGTGTACTCCCACTACAGAAGACATATTTATTATGGAGCCGCATCTTTGGCTCATCATAACAGGAGTGCAGGCGTGGATAAAGTTAAATGCAGATTTAAGATTAACAGCAATAACGGCATCCCATTGAGCCTCAGTCATTTTAAGCATAAGGCCATCTTTGGTGATTCCGGCATTGTTTACAAGAACATCTATTCTGCCGAACTCTTTAACTATCTGAGCTACAGCATCGTGAGCCTGCTGAAAATCAGCAGCGTTAGAGGCTATTGCCAGCACCTTAACACCGCAGGCCTCAAGTTCCTCTTTGGTCTTCTGACCATTCTCGTCAATCACAAGATCTGTGAAAGCGATGTTTGCCCCCTCTTTTGCAAACTTTAGGGCAACTGCCTTGCCGATACCTCTTGCAGCACCGGTAACAAGAGCAACCTTTCCTTCAAGTAGTTTCATATTATCTCTTTTATTATAATTATCTAAATTTTAAGCCTCTACCCTCATTCTGAACTTTTCGCGTCATACAGCCGGCTCTCATCCTTGAGTAGCCGACAAGCGGATGTCTAAAGTTCCTCTCAAATCGTACTCCAATGCCTCCGTTATCAAAACGGCCGCAAATTTACCAATTAAATTATGCGCATCAAGAGGCGCCTTACCATTTTTGCCCTTTGGAAGCTCTATCAATATCTGCCCATCAACCTCCGGACTCTCTCTTTGACTACGCCCTATAAGCATTCCATCGCGATACTCATCTATAAGCACCTTTTCAACTCCCCCCACTCGCTTTTTATTGTTGTTTAGCGATATAGAGGCTTGCAGCTCCATAAGGGCATTGTAGCGCCTTCTCTTCTCCGCCTTTGGAACGCTGTCTTTATAGTTGAGGCAGCTGTATGTCCCCTCTTCCGGAGAGTATTCAAACGCACCCAACATCTCAAATTGGTTGCGCCTTACAAAATCCAACAGCTGGTTAAACTCTCTTTTGCCCTCGCCAGGGTGGCCGACTATCATTGTGGTACGCAGTGCCACACCCGGAACGGTGCTACGCATTTTATCTATAAGTGCCTGAGTTTTAGCAAAATCTGTAGCACGGCGCATACTCTTTAGCACAGAGGTGGAGCAGTGCTGCAATGGTATATCTATATATTTGCAAATCTTTGGATTGGAGGCTATCTGTTCCAAAACAGCCATAGGAAAACCGGTTGGATAAGAGTAGTGAATCCTAATCCACTCAATCCCCTCTATTGCAGAAAGAGCCTCCAATAGTGGTGTAAGCATCCTCTTTTTATAGAGGTCCATACCATAAAAAGTGGTATCCTGAGCTATCAGAATCAGCTCGCGCACACCGCTTTTGGCAAGCAGCTCTGCCTCCTTTACAAGTTGCTCCAGTGGCACCGAGATATACCTGCCCTTAATAAGCGGAATTGCACAGTAGGAGCATTTGCGGTTACATCCGTCTGCAATTTTAAGATAGGCATAATGGCGTGGAGTTGTAAGAAACCGCCCTTTCCAAAGAGCAGAAGATGAGGTTTTTAACCCCATCCACTCCAAAATCTGCTTCCATTCAAAAGAGCCGAATATGGCATCGGCCTCCGGTATCAGCTCCCCAAGCTCGCCTTTGTAGCGCTCGCTCAAACAGCCGCATACCACCACCTTGCCAACCAACCCTTTCTGCTTAGCCTCAATGGCCTTGAATATCTCATTTATAGACTCCTGCTTGGCGCTTTCAATAAAGCCGCAAGTATTTATTACCACCACATCGGGCTTTGAGAGATTATAGGGAGTACTCTCGTCTATAATCTCTATATCTCTGTCTGAGAGCCGAGAGAGTAGCTTTTCTGAATCCACTCTGTTTTTAGAACAGCCTAAACTCACAAGCTGCACCTTCCTTGGCTTAAAGAGGCCGACAATCTCCATCTTTGCAGGTTGCTCCCAATTATACAACCTTTCTTGGAACGCTCGCCTTTGCAGGAGGTGCCTGTTTGGTGCTCACCTTTGCACTCTTTTGTTTTTCAGCACCTTTTGTTGCCTTTGCAGCTGCGCTCTTGGCGCTCTCTTCCTTCTCTACAACCTTGCCGCCCTTGGCTCTCTCCGCCTCAATCTCCTCCTCACTCATAAAATCCAATGAGGCATATTCTTTTAGGAAATTGTACCACTCCACAACCTTTTTCATATGAGATGGATAGAATCTCTCGCCATCATAATCCGGAATTACCTTGCCAAAAAACTCCTTAAGCTGCTCAGGCGCGCTCTTGCCGGAAGGGGCTTTCTCATCTCCCAACTGCTTTTTCATAGCCTCAAAAACATCTTGGAGCTTAACCTCTTCAGATGTTGTATAGATAGAAATATCTGTCAGGGCACTCATCTTGGCAGAAGGGCCTGCAACAAATCTCTTTTTAGTGCTCAAAGACTCAAGTATAGCACCTCTTGCTGCCTGAGCTACATATTGGAAGAGCCCAGGCTCTCCACTAACAGTAAAAATTTTTCCTAAATCTGTCTTCATATATTAAACTATTAAATTTCAAACATTTATAATCATAATCAAAACTACCTCATACCTCTCTCTTTCTTTATCTGTTCGTATGCTGCCTGTATCTTTTTGAACTTTTCCTCTGCAGCCTTTCTTACATCATCTCCAAGTGCCTCAACCTTATCGGGATGGAATTTCACAGCCAATTTTCTATATGCCTTGCGTACCTCCTCGTCTGTAGCGGAGGAACTTATTTCCAGTATCTTGTATGGATCTGCATCCTCTGCGTGCATCTCAAAAATGCTGTTGTAATCATTGGCCTTTATCCCCAAAAGAGAGGCTATTTGCCTGAGCAGATTATGTTCAAAGGTTACCACAACCCCATCGGCTTTAGCTATACCTGCCAAATAATCAAGGAGTTGAAGCCTCTGAGCATAAACCATATTCTGCTTAATCTGCAGGCAGACATCGGTTATATCGTAATTCTTTTCTAAAAGCTGTTTCAGTATGGAGAGAGCAGGGCTTACAGCATCTTCTCCAAAATTATTGCTTATGAAACGCTTTACAAAATTAAGCTCAGATTTAAGAACTTTGCCATCTGCCTTCATAACGGCTGCCGAGAGCACAAGCAGAGATATCATAAAGCTGTTGCGCTGCTCTTGCTGAGTATATTTTGTGCGCTGATAACCTCCTGTGTTATAGCCTCCTGAGCCTCTACCACCTGAGGTTATGCGCGGAGTGTTGCCTTCAGTTCCCAGACCTATCAAAAAGCCGATAATGGCCCCTATCGGGCCTGCAACGGCCCAACCAATAGCGGCTCCTATCCATTTGGCTATTCCCATCTTTTAACAATTTTTGCTTGCTGCACACAGCAACTTGTATATTCTATCTACTTCAGCTTCAACATTATTTCCTTCCACGCTCTCTATTACAAAATCGGCAAGAGGAATACGTTCACTATCGCTCCATTGGCTGTTAATCCTCTCTGAAGCCTCCTTTCGGGTGCAGTTGTCTCTTGCCATAACCCTCTCAATTCTAATCGATAACGGAGCTGTAACAAGCAGAACTTTATCTATATGCTTTTTTACATACTCACTCTCCAAAATAACTGCAGACTCCATTATCACAAAGGGAAGATGCGCCCCATTGTTATTTTTGGCATACAACCTTTTCTGCCCTCTTGTCCATCTCTTAAAATCTCGCATAACAAAGGGATATACAAACTCCCTTACCCTTTGCATCATAGCAGAATCGTTAAATATCCTTGAGGCCATAAGTTGCTTTTGCAACTGCCCCTCCTTCACTATATCACTGCCCAAGAGCTCCTGCAATCCATTTAATAGCTGCTTATCCTCTGCATAAAGCTCCTTAGTTCTGTAATCTGAGTCATAAACAGGTATTCCCTTGGCAGCAAAGAATTTGCATACCCTGCTCTTGCCGGCGCCTATTCCTCCTGTACAACCCAGCACTATTGTCTTAGCATCTGTTCTGGCTCCCTTGCCGCTCATCTCGAAACCGCTATATTATCCAACAACATAGGCTCCACCTTTATGTTAAGAACACCCTTTGGCATTCTTGCAACCTGCACAATGGCTTTACCGGAAGGTGAAGCTATTATCTGCTCATAATCTACAGAGAGCGCAAAATCTGCCTGATCCAAAACCTCTTTGGCTGCGTATGGCAATCTTACCGTTACCTTAACTACCGCAGGAGAGGTTATAAGCCTTATTCCGGCAGGTACATTCAAAGTCATAACCGGCACCTCCATACTCTGCTCAACAAACCTTCCCCCTCTCTGCATATAGTATATCTCATCTGCCGAATAGGAGAGACCATCCATCTTGGCAAGTTTTACAACTCCCTGGGCATCTGAAGTTAAGGCGGTGCGCACTATACTTTCTGTAGCTACCGAATCTATATGTTTCACCTTGCTCTGCTCTCCGTGAATCTCAACAGAATCAGGCCGGAGTAGCGGCTTTCCGTATGCCATATACTGCTCCTTGTAGATAAATTTTGCAAGCAGAGAAACAGGCACCTTCTTGTTGAAGGTTTTGGGAAAGTTGAAAAAGAGAGTGTCGTTTACAACCTCGTCTATATTCATAGAGCATCTGAGAGCCTCATTCAAAGCATCATACAAATTAGGGGCAAGTATGAAAAAGCGGTCCGGCTGCTCCAAATCCTGTGTCAGATTTTCAGGCGCACTCTTTAGAGAGAGTACATTGCTGTTGCGCTTTGTCCCTATCTTATGCCTTATTATATTAAACCCTGTAGATGAGCCCTTTATAGTAACGGCACCATCAGAGAGGGAGTTAAACACTCTCTGAGGCAATGCCGTTTCGAGTTCCACTTTATAGTGATAGACAGAGTTGTATGAATATGAGAGCTTCATTAGGCTCCAAACCACAAAAGAGAGTAGCAGCGATGTTATAAGGACTATAACTCCGCCCCCCTTTGAGCCTGAATCCGCCTTAAAAAAGCCCCCTAACACACCCCTACTGCTGTACCTCTGAGTAATCCTTTACTATTGAGTTCTTGGCAACTCTTATTCTCACATTGGAGTCAACCACTATTATCACATAGTGCTCGTGTATCTCATCTACAGTACCATAGATACCTCCAACGGTTACTATTTTATCGCCTTTGCTGAGCGAGTTGCGGAACTGCTGAATCTGCTTCTGTCTCTTCTTCTGCGGCAGAATCATCAAAAAGTACATAATGGCAAAAATTGCCACCATCATAATTATAAAAGAGTAACTACCACCTGGCGCCTGCTGCGGAGCCTCTTGTAAAACTACTGTTAAAATGTTCATATAGATAAATTTATATTATTTATTCAAAAAAATTTTGGCTTCCCACCATACCAAGAGGGTTCTTTTTAATCTTCCCCTCCTTAGCAAGCTCCTTAAGCAGCTTGTTCAGAACTCCGTTTACAAATATGTAGCTGCGCGGAGTGCTGTAATACTTTGCAAGATCTACATACTCGTTAATTGTTACTTTTAGCGGAATATCCTCAAAAGTAACCGCTTCCGCAATTCCCATAGAGGCTATAAGCACATCTGCAAGAACAAGGCGAGAGAGTTCCCAATTATTCAAATTGTCTGAAACCATCTCTGCATACTCATCGTAATTTACAAGCAGATTACCCACTAACTTTAATGCAAACTCCTTATCCGCAGGCTCTTTGAATAGAGGAGGAATCTCCACATCGCCCTTTTTAGCAAAAGAGGAGAGCTTATTCAAAAGATAGTTAACCACAAAAGCAAGATCATCTGCCCACCATATAGAACACTCCTCCAGCGCCGCCTCAAGCAGGGCATTTCCACCAACCTCGTGTGAGTAGATATTTTTGAAAAGTTTAATCTCATCTGCCAAAGTTGGGGAGGGTATTGCAAGATAATCTGCAAAGTATGAAGATTTTATAATGCTGTTAAAGATAGACTTCAGCGGCACATCCAAATCGTTTCTCCAACTTATTCCTATGCTTTTGATCTGCTCTGTAAGAGCAGCAGAAGAGCTAATCATCTTTGAGTATGAATTGGAGGCAAAACGCTCCATCCGCTCTATAAGAGCTGTATCTTGGGTAAATTTACGGCGCTCGGAGATAACCCTGTCAGAGGCCGCCAGAGCAAGCGATGCCGGCAGGGCAGCAATAAGGGCAAAGAGCTCAACACTCTTGTTACAGGCCACAATCAACTCTCTTTTAGCAGGTTCTGTTTCAAAGTTGTTCACACACACTCTGCTATACAGCTCCTGAAAAGCCTTAACTCTTATCAAACTCCTGTTTATCATCAAACAATAGGTTTTTACAACCTACAAATATAATAAAATCTTCGCTTCACTCAGAATGACTTGATAGACCAAAAAGTTAGAGTATTTACTATTCGGCAGAAGCTGCCCGGCCCTGAATAGGGCCGTATGCCCCCTTGGGGGCTGCGGCTTTAGCCGCTGGGGGGTTAAAGAGGTTGTTAAATTGACTGCATATCAGTCAATTTAACTTAAAGTGCGGTGGAATAGTGAGTTAGTTTGTGTGTGGCTGTGGGATAGAGAGTACCTCAAAAAAAGACCGGCA
>CADBUS010000022.1 GCA_902797895.1 uncultured Bacteroidia bacterium
ATAATTTCCATTTCGCAAAATGCGAAACGCAAAATGCGAAATGGGTTGCTATGGAGCGCTTGTGCCGCGTCCGAATAGCCTCTCTCTTTCATCTTAATCGTGATAAGTATGATAAGATGAAAAAAGAGGGCGGCAAAACCGAGTTTTAGGGCCTCGCAGCTTAGCTGCGCTTGCTCCACAAGAAAAGCCGACCATTGGTCGGCTTTTCTTGTGGAGCATAGGGGAGTCGGACCCCTGACCTTTTGAATGCCATTCAAACGCTCTACCAACTGAGCTAATGCCCCAAACGCGCCTGCAAAAGTAATAACATTTCTCTTTAATGCAATATAAGGCGCAGAACAATTAACCTTATTTACTTATTTTGAAGCCTCAATACTATCCACCATTTTGTTGGCGTATGTGAGGGCAGGGATTATGTTATCAAAGATATTCTCTCTGCCAATCTCTTTGTCTAATCCAAAGCGCTCCAGGGTGGCCATTACCTCCGGCCTTACTCCCGATAGTATTACCTGCACTCCCCTTTGGCGAGCCATATCGCAGAGATTACGCAAGTTACGCACGCCGGTGGAGTCTATAAACGGTACTTTACGCATTCTTATAATCCTGTATCGTGTATCGCCCTTGTGCCGTGCCTCCATCTCCTCTCCTCGGCTTGCAAGGCCAAAGAAATATGGGCCGTTAATCTCGTAAACCTCAATGCCTTTGTGAATATCAAGCCGCTCAATATCATCCTTCTGGGCAATATCGTCATCTTCTGTTGCTGCAACCGAGTCTGCATCTATCACCTTTATAGATGAGGTCTGCATTGTGCGCCTTACAAAGAAAACTATCGCGAGTAAAATACCAAACTCTATAGCCACCGTAAGATCTACTATTACAGTAAGCAAGAACGTGATTATAAGTACTATAACATCTGCTTTCTCACCCTTTAGCAAATATTTGAACGAGCGCCACTCGCTCATATTGTAGGCCACCACAATAAGTATTGCTGCCAAACAGCCAAGCGGCACATACACCACGTATGGCATCAAAAAGAAAAATATAAGCAGTAACACTACGGAATGTACTAATCCGGCCACAGAACTTTTGGCTCCGTTATTGATATTGGCCATAGTTCTTGCGAGTGCTCCAGTAGATGGAATGCCGCCAAAAAGCGGAGTTACTATATTGGCTATACCTTGTGCAATTAGCTCTGTATTAGAATGATGCTGCTTGCCGGTAACACCATCTGCCACCATTGCCGCCAGCAGCGATTCTATGGCGCAGAGCATTGCTATTGTAAATGCCGGCGATACAAGTTCGCGCAGAGTATCGTAGTTTACAGAGGGAAGAGATATTTCCGGCAGGGCCATAGAGGAGCCGGCCAATTCCGGAAATTTACTCCCGATGGTTGCAAACTCCCAACCCATTGTATAGTTGAGAATTAGAGAGAGTGCTGTACCGAGTATAATGGCAATAACCGCCCCTGGTATCTTTTTGTTCATATACCTGTTCCACACTATTATGCTCAGCAGGCATATTGTTCCAAGCCCAGCTTCCAACCAGTTGATTTGCCCTATGTTGGCAAAATAGCACCCCCATTGCGGAATAAATCCGGCAGGCACATCAACATTGGTGAGCCCAAAGAAATCCTTCATCTGTGTAGAGAAGATTGTGAGTGCGATACCGCTTGTAAATCCCACAATTATAGGGTAGGGGATAAATTTGAAAACAGCCCCCATTCTGAACAGTCCCATAATAATGAGAAATACGCCTGCCATTATTGTAGCTATCGTGAGGCCGGCAATGCCATATTTTGCTATAATTCCGGCAATTATAACAATAAAAGCTCCGGTCGGGCCGCCGATAAGAAAGCGCGAGCCGCCAAAAAGGGCTATAATTAGTCCGGCTACAATGGCTGTTATAAGCCCCTGCTGCGGGGTAACACCGCTGGCTATACCAAAAGCTATTGCCAAGGGTAAAGCAATGATACCCACTACAATACCTGCAATTAAATCTGCCACAAAGCTCTCTTTGCTATATCTGCCTTTTCTGAAAAGGTGAAAGAACTTGGGATCAAAGGTTTTGTTGATTGCCATAATCTCTACTAATAACGGCCGCAAAGGTAAAATTATTTCTATCGCGATGGTTATTCTTTATATATTTGTAGGAGAATCAAACAGACAGGATATGAAAAAAGCACTCTTCCTATTTGCAATTACACTCTGCTCTATTATCGGTTACGCTCAAAAGGATGTAATTCCGTTAAATCCTTCTTCTGAGCAGAATGCAGAAAAAAAACAGAACCGCACACCAATTCTCTTTAAGCAAAAACATATAACGCTGCAAGAGGAGGAGGCCCTGCTGCGCAATTGGATAAAAACCATAGCTTCAGATGAATTTGGGGGGCGTAAGCCTATGACGCCATACGAGCAAAAGACTATTAACTATATGGCCGGCCAGATGGAAGAGATTGGTCTTGAGCCACTTTGGGGAGATAGCTATTTTCAGCCCTTCAAGATGCTTGCCGCCACCTGCACTCCTGTTAACGGCCGCTTTAGCCTAAAGGGCAAAAAGAGAGCTGAGCTGCTCCACAAGAGGGATTTGATGGTCTGGACAGCCAAGGCAACCAACAAGGTATATATGCCTGCTGCTGAGTTTGTTTTCTGCGGTTTTGGAATAGATGCCCCTGAGTTTGAGTGGCACGATTTTGAGGGTGTGGATGTAAAGGGCAAAATAATTATCGCGATGGTTAATGACCCCGGTTTTTATGATGCAGACCTATTCCGCGGCAAAAATATGACCTACTACGGCCGTTGGGTATATAAGTTTGAGCAGGCCAAGCGATTAGGAGCGGCCGGATGTCTTGTTTTGCACAATACTGCGGCAGCCGGTTATGGTTGGCACGTATGTGTGAATGGGCACGAGGAGGGAAATCTTGCCATATATAATGAAAGCACAGGCAATGCAGATGAGCTTGGAGTTATGGGGTGGCTCCACGAGGATGGTGCCCGCAAGATTTTTGCCGCCGCCGGAGCCGATTACGAAGCCTCTATAGAGGCCGCCAAGAAGCCTGGTTTTAAGCCATTTGTGTTAAAGGCAAACTGTAAAGTGGATATGAATGTGGAGTATAAGGTGCAAACAACCTACAATGTGGGTGGAAAGATAGCGGGAACAGACCTTGCAGATGAGGCGGTTGTATTCAATGCCCATTGGGATCATCTTGGAATAGGGGCACCGGATGAGAGAGGAGACTCCATATACAACGGAGCAGCAGACAACGCCTCTGCAATGGCGGCTCTGCTCTTTGTGGCCAAGAGGAGCTTGGGGCTTCCTGTCCGCCCGCGCAGAACGCTCATTTTCTTGAGTGTATCGAGCGAGGAGGGGGGGATGTTTGGCTCCCAATACTACTGCGAGCACCCAGCAATTCCAATGAACAAGACAGTTGCCTGCATAAACTTTGAGAGCGTTGGGCCGGCAGAACTAACTCACGATGTGAGCGTTATGGGAGGCGGAACAAATGAACTTGATAACTACATTACAGAGGCCGCTTTGGCACAGGGGCGTTATATCTATTTCAATTACGATAACTCCAACGGATGGTTCTATCGCTCAGACCATTACAACTTTGTAAAAAAGGGTGTTCCGGCTCTTGTGATAGAAAACGGTAAAGATATAGTAGATCCAACTCGGCCAAACAAATATCCATACGAGAGCATATATCACAGGCCGTCAGATGAATACCACGATGATTGGGACCTCTCCGGCACCATAGCCAACATAAACCTTATGTTCAGTATGGGCATCCGCGCCGCCAACTCCCCAACCCCTCCCCGCTGGTACTAAAAAGTCGAAATGTTTGCAACCTCTCAAGTGGCTTGTCTATTTGCATAATGGTTTCATTTTTGTAACTTTGCAAAGTATGGAAAAAAAAGTTTCATATATAATCGCCGTAATAACAGACTTTGCAGAGCTTTATGAGCTATCTACTCCGCAAGCCTATAGATACCTTGCTCGCTATAAGGGAATAGATTTTCTTGATGAGTTCTACGATGTGGAGCACACACTCTCTTTCGAAGAGGTCCTTTCCGATGTTGCCCTCATCTGCCGTAAAAATGGAGGAACTTTGGTATGATTCTCTATCACGGCTCCAATATGCCAATTACCTCAATTGACTTAAAGCGCTCTAATGTAGGGAAGGATTTTGGTTGCGGTTTTTACCTCACAACCAATCGCAAACAGGCTGAAAGAATGGCGCAGAGAAAAGTTCGATTGTATGGAGGAAAGGTAGAAATCTCTAAGTATGAATTTGATAAAGAGGCTGCAGAAAACGCCAATATTAAAATTAAAAAATTTCAATCCTACTCAAAAGAATGGGCTTCTTTCGTATTGGCTAACCGAGAAAACGGAACTCGCAAGCAAATACACAATTACGATATAGTATATGGCCCTATAGCTAATGATGATGTTGGTTTTCAGATTCGTAGGCTTTTGGCAGAACTTATCACAATTGAAACTTTTTTAGAAGAGTTGAAGTATAAAAAAGGAATAACTTATCAGTATTTCTTTGCAACAGAGCGTGCTCTACAATATCTGAAAAAATTATGAGCAAAGAAACCTTTATGATAGAAGAATTAGTTAAAGATTTAGTTCTTAAACTAATAGAAGATAGTGACTTGAGTGTGCAAGAGGCTCTCAGCAGGGTATATAATTCCGATACTTACGAGAAAATATTAGATCTAAAGACAGGTCTTTTCTCTCAAAGTACAGCATACGTCTATGAAATCCTAAAGCACGAATTGCAAGAGGGCAAAATTGCAGAGTTTCAAAATTCAGCAAAATAAGAAACCGAGTATAGGTTGCTTGCTATCGTCACACATAAGGAATCTCCCAAGGTTATAAAAACATTTCAAAAGAAAAATGCCATTTAACCAAATGGCTTTCTTCTGTGCTTAAAAGTGTTATATCTATAATCCTTGTTCTCTATTAAATTCCTTAATCACTTCATCATTTTC
>CADBUS010000023.1 GCA_902797895.1 uncultured Bacteroidia bacterium
CTAAACTTGAGAGCGGCAAGAAAAAGAAAAAGGGCAAGAGAGAGAGAATTGGCAAGCATACCAAAGAGAAGGTAGATGTAAGCAAGGAGGCCGATAACAGCAGACAACAATCTGCGCAACAGGGTAGTAAGGATGGTAAGGGCAAGAATAACAAGAAGCTCAAAAAAGGATTCAAACCTATAAGAAACGAGGTGGATGAGGATGAGGTTCAGAAGCAGATTAAGGAGACCTACCAGAGAATGATAGAGGGCAAGGGTAAAACAAAGGGCTCTAAATATAGGAGAGAAAAGAGGGAGATGATTGCCGAGAAGGCAGAGGAGGAGATTCAACAGAAAAAGCAGACAAGCAATATACTCAAGGTTACCGAGTTTGTTACTGTAAACGACCTTGCCGTAATGATAGAACAACCTGTAACAAAGGTGATTGGAGCCTGTATGAATCTTGGCCTTATGGTCTCTATTAACCAAAGATTGGATGCAGATGCGCTCACACTTGTGGCAGAGGATTTCGGCTACAAAATAGAGTTTGTAACTGCGGAGATTCAAGAGGCTATCAAAGAGGAGAATGTGGAGGACAAGCCTGAGGATATGCAGCCAAGAGCCCCTATCGTTACAGTTATGGGACACGTTGACCACGGTAAAACCTCTCTGCTCGACTATATCCGCCAGTCTAATGTGATTGCCGGAGAGGCCGGAGGTATTACTCAGCATATTGGAGCATACAATGTGAAGCTGCCAAGCGGCCGCAGAATCACTTTCCTGGATACTCCTGGACACGAGGCATTTACAGCTATGCGTGCCCGCGGAGCAAAAATGACAGACCTTGCAATTATAATAGTTGCAGCAGATGACGCAGTTATGCCTCAAACCATTGAGGCCATTAACCACGCACAGGCTGCAGGTGTTCCTATGATATTTGCAATCAATAAGATAGATAAGCCGGGCGCACAGCCTGAGAAGATAAAAGAGCAGCTCAGCCAAATGAATATATTGGTTGAGGATTGGGGCGGCAAGTTCCAATGCCAGGAGATTTCTGCAAAGAAAGGCATTGGAGTAAACGAGCTGTTAGACAAAGTGTTGCTTGAGGCAGATTTGTTGGAGCTAAAGGCCAATCCAAACAAAAAGGCAATGGGAACGGTTATAGAGTCTTCTCTCGACAAGGGCAGAGGCTATCTTGCCACGCTGCTTGTGCAGGGAGGAACTCTCCACACAGGAGATATTATGCTCTCCGGTATGTACACAGGCAAGGTAAAGGCTATGTTCAACGAGAGAGGGCAGAAGATAGATAGCGCAGGGCCTTCTGTACCTGTTTCTGTATTAGGTCTTAACGGCGCTCCACAAGCAGGAGATTCTTTCAATATCTTTGATAATGAGAGAGACGCCCGCGAGCTTGCAAATAAGCGCGAGCAGCTTATAAGAATACAGGGAATCAGAACGCAAAAGCACGTTACATTGGAGGAGCTTGGCAGAAGAATTGCCATAGGCAACTTCAAGGAGCTCAACATAATTGTAAAGGGCGATGTGGATGGCTCAATAGAGGCTCTCTCCGGCTCACTTATAAAGCTCTCTACAGAGGAGGTAAGAGTAAATGTTATCCACAAGGCTGTGGGAGAGATTTCAGAATCCGATGTGCTGCTTGCAGAGGCATCTGAGGCCATTATCATAGGATTCCAGGTTAGACCATCTGTAAATGCCAGAAAGATGGCGGAGAAGGAGGAGATAGAGATTCGCTTGTACTCAGTTATTTACGATGCCATAAACGAGGTTAAGAGCGGTATTGAGGGTATGCTTGCACCTGTGCAAAAAGAGGTTGTTACCTCAACTTTGGAGGTAAGGCAGACCTTCAAAATCTCCAAGGTGGGCACAATTGCCGGCTGTATGGTTAAGGAGGGCAAAATTACCCGCACCTCAAAAATCAGACTTATCAGAGATGGTATTGTTATCAAGGAGGGCACTCTCGCCTCACTTAAAAGAGGTAAAGATGATGCCAAAGAGGTCTCTGCCGGCTACGATTGCGGAGTTGGTATAGAGAACTTCAACGATATCAAAGAGGGCGATATCATAGAGGCATACAAGATAGAGGAGATAAAACGCAGCTTGTAAAATGAGCGCGAGCGCAGACTCTCTCTTCTTTAGAATTGGAAGTAGATAAATGGCTGTACATCTGAGCCTTTAGCTTGTACCACAAGTATTATCACAACCACAAGCAGTGCTACTTTAAAGAGCATTGAGGAGTTTGTTACATATTGCTCCGCTCCCTCTCTTACCCTTTGCGGCAAGAAGTGAAGTATGTAGCCAAACAACATTAGAGCAAATACCTGCCAATAGCCTGTAATCAGCTGAATGAAAATTTGCGGAGAGAATGAGGTAAATATCTGGCTCAATACAGCCTTTACACTCTCAAACTCTCTGCAGCGGAAGAATATCCAGCAGAGGCATACAAAGTGGAATGTTACAAAAATTCCCAACAGCCGCTTCCAGCCTGTTGCTTTATACCCCTTGCCTATTCCAAATAGCCCCATCCTTATTTTATCCCAAACAAGTGCAATCCCGTGCAAACCGCCCCAAACAATAAAGTTGAAGGAAGCTCCGTGCCAGAGGCCGCCGAGTAACATTGTGAGCATAAGGTTAATATACTGCCTTATTTTACCCTTGCGATTGCCTCCCAAAGAGATATAGAGATAATCTTTGAGCCAAGATGAGAGGGAGATATGCCATCTGCGCCAAAACTCCGTTATTGAGGAGGATTGATATGGCACATCAAAGTTTATGTTAAAGCGGAAACCAAGTAGCAGCGCAATTCCTATCGCCATATCGCTATAACCGGAAAAATCGCAATATATCTGCAGTGCATAACCATATACACCCATAAGATTCTCCACACCGGAGTAGAGCATAGGATTGTCAAATATTCTATCTACAAAGTTTACGCTTATGTAGTCTGATATTATAGCCTTTTTTATAAGGCCCATAACAATAAGAAATACTGCTCGGCCAAACATCTCCCTGCTCACAAAGAGGGGCTGACGTATCTGCGGTATAAAATCTCTTGCTCTAACTATAGGGCCGGCTACAAGCTGCGGGAAGAATGAGACATAAAAAGCATAGTCCAACAGATTATCAACCGGTTGCAGCTGACGGCGATATACATCTATGGTATAGCTCATAGATTGGAATGTAAAGAATGAGATTCCAACCGGCAAGAATATATCCTTAAATTCAAAGCTGCCACCGAATATTGCAGCAAAGGCCTCTCCTAAAAAGTTGGTATATTTGAAATAGCAGAGAAGTCCGAGATTTATTGTAAGGCTCAATACAAGCAGCCATTTCCGAGTACTCTTTTTCTCTAAGCGATGTATTAGCGAGGCTATTACAAAATCGCTGCAAGTTACCACCGCAAGTAGAAAGAAATAGAAGCCGCTACTTTTGTAGTAGAAATAGTATGAGAAGAAAACCACAAAGAGAAGCCTCAGGTTATCTCTCCTTTTAAGCATTATGTAAATTCCCAAAAAGAGAACGAACATCCAGAAAAATAGGCCGCTGGAGAATATAAGCGGAGCCTGCGAATCGTATGATAGTATATCTTTTAACTTGGAAAAATCAAATGTCCCTAACATATCTACTTGCCTACATAATCGTTGAATGCCTGAATAATTGAGGTTGCAAAGAGTTGGCCCTGAAGATGATAGCCCTCTACCGTAAAGTGTACTCTATCGGGGCGCATCATACCGTTTTCCCACCAATTCTTGCTTGCATAATTTACTCCTCCACATATAGTGAATAAATCCCACACAGGTATGTTATGCTCTCTGCCAAAACGGTTTATAGTGGCAGCTGCCACACCGTTACGCGGATTATTCTCGTAATAGGTGTATCTGGTGTAAATATTTTTTTTACGCTTTTTGCTATATACGCTCTTGGTGCCTCTTTTTGCGTAATAACACCCGGGAGGAGTGGTAAGTATAATAGGAACCTCGGCCAAAACGGAGCGGATATTTGAGAGCAACTTCTCCATACTCGCATAGTGAATAGAGGCGGTATAGGAGTGATAGCAGTCATTAGTACCAAATGAGATAACTATCAAATCCGGTGAGTATGAGGCTATACGGGCTATATTCTCATCTGTGTTATAGGAGATGCAAGTAGCTCCATCTATTCCAAAATCGTAGTAGGCAATAGCCCCAAAATGATACATCAGTACAGAGCCGGCAGCCCTTGGATAGTAGTGCCCTCTCACGTGGCTGTCTCCAATATGGAGAACTCTGATTGTATCAGCAGGCAGGTTTCCAAGCTCCTCTGCATCAGCTCCTTGCTGTTCCATCTCTGCCCTGCGTTCCTGAGCCAAACGGAGCATAATCATTCTCTCAAACAGCGGCTCCAAAGATGAAAGCGAGCCGGAGAGAGTATTCTTTGAGGTATTCTCAAAGCCATCCGGCAATATATCTCTGAGCAACACCGGAGAGAATACCGAGTTTACCTGATTGGAATCCAACACATCTATTTTTATCGTAGTATCCCTTTGAGAATAGCTATAGCAATATCCTCTGCCTCCAAAGAATAGCAGGAGCGCCATCAAAAAGAGATATTTTATATTGCCTTTTTTCATTGCCTCTTATCGCGATAGTTACCTCTCCACCTCATACATAATTGCATCGTAGAAGAGCTCTGCAATTTTTTTGCCACCCTTGGAATTTATGTGGGTATAATCTTTGTTCGCCATCCCTTTTTTAGCCATTGCAGCCATACTGCCATCTCCTCCCATTGCTGTGTAAAGATCCCAGAAGGCGATGCCACACTCGCGTGCAATCTCTCTTTGAGCCTCCACAAGAGCCTTAACTCCGGGCATTGTATGCATCTGACCATCAGAGGCTCTATAGTCTCTGTCGCTTACACTCACAAGCATAAAACTTGTGTTAGGAAATGCAGATTTAAGATGCTCTATTGTGGCTATCATATTCTTCTTGTAGGTAGAATAGTTCTTCTGATTTTTACCTGCCACATTCAACCCATACTCCAGCACTATCAAATCATAATGTCTTGCCTTGTTAAACTCCTGAAGCCTCTGCTCAGGTATTCCCTTTAGATGGTAACCTGAGGAGCTTCTCATAGAGAGGTTATCCAAAACAACACCCTCTGTGCCATCCATTGTAACTCCGTAGAATATGGCATTTGGAGCGCTTAACACACTCCAACGGATACTCTCTATATCTCCCTCAACAGTAATATGTTGTAGGCTTTCTGAACCCTCTATTTGGTGCTTTTCTTGCGGCTCTCCATTGATTGAAGAGGCTATAACTGCACTACTGCGGCTCACAAAATAGATTGTGGATTTATCTGCCCTATCGAGAGCAACTCCATTCTTAGAGCCTTTCAGCTCCACAAATGCGTTGCCTGTACCGGTAAAGTATCTTGCAGCAATTCCCTGCTTTGAGGCATCAAAGCCGCTCCGTTCCGTAGCTGCAAAGGAGTTCCAGTTACCATATCTGTGCTTTACCGTAACTCTGAATCCGCTAACCTGAGAGGTAATATCTACATAACCAACTCCCTTACCGCCAAAGCGTTCACGCAGCAAATCCCTCAAAGAGCCGGTAAGAATATCTCCCTCTATAAAAGAATCTCCATAGTAGGCTATGCGCACATTCTTCTTAAGACCAATTTGTTTCAAAGACCAGACAAAGCCGTTAAGGCCGCAGCGCTCCATTGGGCCGTAGTCCTCTATGCGTATTGTTCCGTTGGGGGTAAGCTGCCCAAGCTGCACTGTAACAAGCTCTTTTTCAGGCTCTACAACAGAAGCAGAATCTGTTACTACCGTACCGCCGCCATCATCAACAAAGGTGGAGTCTGTACCATCGGGATTATCAATATCTCCCCCATCAGAAACCTTAAGACCAGAGAGCAAATCCACCCTCTTAAACTCTTTATTGCCTATCTTGAATTTTGGAATAAAACTTATCAGCAGCAACACAACCGCCACACTCAAAACAAGGTAAAAACCTTTCTTTATATTGTTTTTCATATTGTCTGTAATAGATTTTAGGACTGACAAAAGTAGAAAATTAAAAACTGTTTTGAAAGATTTTGTTACAATGCCGTAACAAAAAAGTTTCTATTTGAATCTCAGCATTTTTGCAATACTTGTGCGGCAGATTCGCCTGCACGGCAAAGCTACCATCAGCAGAATAATTAAAAATGAGAGAATATCTACCGCCAAAATTGTAGTCGCCCCTATCTTGATTGGCACACTTGATAAAAAATAGTTCTCAGGATTGAGAGTTATAATGTTGTATCTGCTCTGGAGGAAAAAGAAGAGCAGAGCAATAATATTCCCTATCGCTATACCGCAGAGCACCACTTTGCAGCTCTTTGCAAGAAAGACCTTCAACACTCCGTTATCGCTCATACCCAAGCTCTTGAGAACCCCTATTGCCGATATGTTCTCAAACAATATTATAAGCATACAACATATCATATTGAAGCCGGCAACGGCAATCATAAGCACAAGAATAATGAGAACATTCACATCCAGCAGATTAAGCCAATCCACAAGCTGATACATATTGTCATAAACAGATGTAATGCTCACAGCCGGATCTGTTTCAGCCATCTTCTCATATATCAGGCCCATAATCTCATCTTTGCGCAGCGATGTGAGCTTTTGGGAGTGCTCTGTAAAATATATCTGATAGAGATTTGCCTCATCGCTATCTAATCCGGAGAGTCTGTCAACCAACTCTTTAGAGCATATTATATAACGTTTGTCAAAGTTCTCAAAATTTGCCGAGTATATGCCTGCTATCTCCAATCGCCTGACCTTAACAGGGTTGGAGATAAAGTAGAATGTAATCTTATCGCCTTTTGCAAAGCCGAGCATATCGGCCATTTGGCGTGAAATAAGTATTTTGTTCTCTGCTTTGCTCCCAGCTGCCTCCAAAGTTGTTGAAACCGAATCTGCCGCCGAGTATGCAGAGTTTGCAGAGGCAAAAAATGGAATCTCCCCCTCCAAGAGACTCTCCTTTATGAAATCAAAGTTGAAGGAGCTATCCACCCCTTGCAATATAACGCCCTGTATATGCTCATCTGTCTTGATTATGCCTGGGATGTATGATATTGGCGCAACACTCTCTACGTATGGAAGCTGCTTAATATCATCTATATATGAGAGAGGAGTAAGATAGAAACTCTGCGGCTCCTGCTCGGCAAGAGGAGTTGGAGAAGGAGGGGATATAAGCATATCTCCCCTTATTCCCACCATCTTATCGTTTATCTGGTGCCTGAATCCGGCAGATACCGCAATGGCTATAAGCATAACAAGCAGGCTCACCGCCACCGAACAGACAGCAATAATATTGCCTGTGCGGCTGAGCTTCCCCCTCCCTCTCTTTCCTATTTTTGCAGCAATAAACCAGCTTAATCTCATCTTTATCTGTTTCAAACTCTTTCTTACTTATCTTCTGCCCTCTCCTCCTTTCTGCAGTGCTAATACACAGGAAGTTCGCTTCGCTATGGTGACGGGCGTGAGTGCCCTGCTTCCTTTAGTATTACACTGCCCTTTAGTCGTTGCTTCGCAGAGAGCACCAGTCCCCATCCTTGACTAGCCGACAAGCGGATGTCTGCGGCTGGGGCTGTGCTGCTCTGCTCTGCTCTGTCATTCTGAGCGCAGCGAAGAATCTTTATAGGATTTTCCTTTCCTAAGACCTTCTTCCATCTCCTTTCGGCAGTGCTAATACACAGGAAGTTCGCTTCGCTTGTTTTGGCTTGCAACTTCGCAGAGAGCACCAGTCCCCATCCTTGACTAGCCGACAAGCGGATGTCTGCGTCTGGGGCTGCGCTGCTCTGCTCTTGTCATTCTGAGCGCCTTGTCCCCTGTCATTCTGAGCGCAGCGAAGAATCTACAACTGTTTTTAGACTTTTCACTTTGTTCAGTAGCAATTTTTGTCGGGATGCAAATATACAATTTCTTCTACTACCTGCTCTCTTTTTTAACAAGTAGCAGGGCATTGATTTTTTGGCCGGCCTTGAGGTCGGTTAGTTTAAGTTCAAACTTTCCTTGAGCGCTTTGAGTAAAGTCGTATAGCTTTTCCCACCTGTTCTCATCTTTATCAAAAACCCTCCCTTTAGCTCCGGTAATCCATTTATAAACAGAGTATTCTCCAGCAGGTAATTTTTTTAATCTATACTCCGCCTCTGCTCCATCTTCTGCGGCTACATAGTAGTGATTGCCAAGATATACATTTTCAAAATCTTCTGCCATCTCACATTTGGAAGTTTTTCTTGGAGTTTCTATAATATATCGCTGAGGATTCTCAATGCCAAGATAGTCGGATATACTCCATAAGGTCTTTTCTCCCAGCCATTTAAGGTTTTCTATTGTAACCCACTCTCCTTCAGGCTCTCTGTTGTAGTAGCTGTATGGAGTTTCGTGAGTAAGTGCAAGTGTTTTTTCTGCTGCTGTGTCCCAAAAATAACCCTCTATGTATCTCTCTGCCATATTAGAAAAGCTAAGGCACTCATTGTTTGCGTATGGATTGTCTGATATGGTAAGGGCTGCAAAAGCCAACTCCTCTTTGAAGAAAGAGGATGATGTAGTCTCTTCTGTATGAATCCAATAGGTAAAATGGGGAGCTATCTGTGAATGAAAGTTAAGAGCCATATCTAAATAGCGCTCTCCGTATGTGGTGGTCTCTATAAACTTCTTAATGTTCTTAACCTCAGGCCTTGTGAGCGAATCGGGCTGAGCGTAGTTAATCTCCATATTAACTCCAATGGCATCGCAGCGCGAATAGCCGAGTGCCACACCATCGGGATTAGTAAATGGAAGTATGTAGAATATGGCATTGTCTCTCAAGGCTTTAGCGTATGGAGTTTCTGCAAGCAGAGCCTCAATAAGCCCCTCTAAACACCAGCTGGTAGGGGTTTCGCTCGGATGAATTCTGCCGTGTATATATATCCTCTTTTTGTTTTTATCTGCAGTCATAGGGTTGGTTACCATTAGCATCTTCATCTCCCTGCCCTGATGGCTTTTGCCTATGGAATAGATACTTACACCCATTTTGTATTGCCAATCCTCCATCATCTGCTCCAAGTGGGCATTTGTATATGGCACATAGTAAGCGATATAGACAGAATCGCGCTCGTAGGTTTTTGTAAAGATGGGCTTTTTTGCAACAGCCTCTGTTTGCGGATTTAAGCGGTGCCAGGTTTTATTGTCATAGCTATATACAGGAGCTTTGGGATCTGTATCTATCATCTTAATAGTAAGGGTTTTATCCTTTACTCCTGTCATAAGAAAATAGAACCATCTGGAGCTTGGCTTCACAAGAGTATCTATCGGGTTGAGCGGATCCTTTGCGGTGGCGATATTGATAGTATCTGCACTTACAAACTCAACCTCACCTATACTGCCGCTCTCAAAGTTTGTGAAGAATTTTTGAGCTTGGGCACTTTGAGTAATAAGCAGTAGTAGTGCTATAACTATCGCGATGGTTCTGTTTATTGTAGCCTTATTCATTTGATTATCTGTTTATTGTAAGGTCTTACTTTACTTCTTTATTTTTCCTTTTTCTTTCTCTCTCATTTTTTGAGCCGCGTAGGCAAAGAGGGCAAAATCGCCAAGGCAAGGGTCGTTTGGAAAGCAGCTGCATAAAAATTCCGTAATCTCCTCCGCAGTTTTGTAATCGGCTCCTTTGCGCTCTGTTATACCAAGTTCAAGGGCGGTATTATGCACGTGAACATCAAGAGGAATTATCAGTTCTGCCGGAGATATTGAGTGCCATAGCCCAAGATCTACAATGCCATCGCACCTAACCATCCAGCGTCTTAACATATGAATCTTTTTGTTGGCCATTTTTGGATTGCTCTTCTGCCCAAAGATTTGCACCCTCATTTGGTCCGGAGTAAGAATCTCCAAAGTTGAGTTTTTGGTGTAAAAGCGGCGTAAATTGCTGCATATCAGCGCAAACTCGCTCCATTTAATAGTGCGGTGAAGGCTGGTGTCATCGTGGCGATAGCATCCTTTATTGATATACTCTGCCGGCTTCCAATCCATCTCATCCATAGCGCGGCCAATGTCGCGTACAATCATCTCTCTCCTTCCCCAAGCAAGGTGAGCGGCTATGACAGCCACAATCTCCACATCCTTTAGCGTAACTATGTAATTTTGAGGAATAGGGAAAGTGTAATCAGAGCTCCCCTTTTCCATCAGCTGCTTGAAATGGCGCGGATATATAATGGGATCGCTCTTAAAGTATTCAAGAGTGTTACACTTTGCAGCAAGGTGCCTGACTATCTCTATTGCTCTTTTATTCTTCTCCATAAATAGGGCTGCTCAATATGAACAGAGTCCAAATTTAGAGATAAATCTCTATCGCGATTAAGATGTGGATAAAAAAAAAAGATGCCAAAATAATTTTGGCATCTTTTTTTAATCTTTCAATTCTACCGCATTATTTCTTTTTGTAGCGGCTGTAGAACTTATCAACACGGCCGGCTGTATCTACGAGCTTCATCTTACCTGTGTAGAATGGGTGAGATGAGCTTGAAATCTCTACCTTTACCAAAGGGTAGGTCTGGCCATCTATCTCTATTGTCTCTTTGGTAGCCTCACAACTTCTTGTGATAAATACCTCATCGTTAGACATATCCTTGAAAGCTACAAGTCGGTAGGTTTCGGGATGTAATGACTTCTTCATTGCTTTATACTTTTATTTTAGGCCGCAAATATACAAAATATCCGTAATTATCAAAACTTTATTTTATTCTGAAGAGGGGTTCGGTGGGGTAGAGGAGGAGTTTTTTGGCTTTTTTGATCCAGCGTTGCTCCTCTAATTTGATGTGTTCTTTGGTCTGCTCCCAATCTGCTCCGGATAATACAAAGTTTATAAGCTGCTTATCTCCAAGCAGTTGCTCTAAGAGTTGGTGCTCAGAGGCCTCCTCTTTTTGCAGCGGTACAAACTCAGGGCAAGCATCTTTTACGCAGCGCATAAGGCGCAGATTGTGAGCGAGCGCATTGTATTGGAAATCCGGCGATAGCAGCAGTTGATAGCCGTAGTTTACGGTTTCTTCTGCTTGCTTGCTCTCCTTTTGTGCTGGCTCTGTAAAACTGATTCTTCTGGCAAACACTCCACTATCTTTGAAGAGTGGATTGGAGTCAAGCTCCTTATCTTTCAGGAACGGGGCTCCGAACATTTCGTATGCCATTCCTGTCCCCTCCGCACAACTTACATTTGTTCCTTTCCAAAGATACTGGCCGCTAAAGAGCGAGAAGGTGAAATAGCGCGAGAAATTTTCTGACGGGGGAATACTCCAAGGCATTATCAGTTTGTTGGAAGATGTTGCCTTATAGGAGATTATATGGAGCGGAAAGCGGCATCCTATTTTGGTATAGATGTAATTAGCTACCTCACCGATAGTTAGTCCGTATCTGTGTGGCAGCCCCTCTATGCCTATATGTGAGCGATAGCCTGCGGTAAGAGCTGTTCCCTCAACCTGCCTGCCTGCAGGATTTATTCTATCTACAAGATATACAGGAATATCTCCGCCATTCTCCTCCAAAAAGCTGAATAGGGCCATAACTATGTTGGGTACAGAGAAATATCTGCTGCCAACATCCTGCATTTCAAAAACTATGGCATCTGTATCTTTGAAATCTGCACTCTCAAAAGCAACCGCCCTGTTAGGCTCGCTGCTCAGATATTTGAACTCTATATTGCTGTTGCTCTGCAGATTATAGAGAGAATCCGCAAAGGGAACCATAACTCTTTTAAGATTCCCTCTGCGTATAAACTCTTGGTGCATATACTCTCCGCGCTGCGGACTCCACGCTGTCTGGTTGCAGATAACAGAGACCTTTCCCTTTGAGAGTACAAGGTCTTCTTGTGCGTAGAGATTTGTGGTGCGGAAAGAGAACATCTGCTATCTAAATAATCTTGTTTACAACCTGCATTATCCTCTCTGCCAAAGCATTAGCTTTATCCTCTGTTGGAGCTTCGCAGTATAGGCGGATTATTGGCTCTGTATTTGAACGCCTTAGCTGTACCCAGCTATGCTCAGAATCAAAATCTATCTTAACTCCGTCTATAAGAAGCGGATTAAAAGAGGCATACTCTTTGGCTACGGCATCCAAAACTTTGGCTGCAACAGCACTATCCGCTACCTCTATTCTGTTCTTTGATATAAAGTATTGAGGATATGAATCTCTGAGCTGAGTCATCTTTAAC
>CADBUS010000024.1 GCA_902797895.1 uncultured Bacteroidia bacterium
ATTTGACGCCTGCTCTCTGCAGCCTAACTCAGGAGCAGCTGGAGAGTATGCCGGCCTTACCACAATAAAGAGGTTCTTTGATGCCAACGGCCAGCAGGGTAGAAAAGTTATGATTATCCCAACCTCGGCCCACGGAACAAACCCTGCATCAGCAGCAATGACAGGCTTTGACATTGTGCTTGTAGGTTGCGACGAGAATGGTAACATAAATGTAGATGAACTTATCCAAAAGGCTGAAGCTGCAGGCGATACGCTTGCCGGCCTTATGATTACATACCCATCTACCCACGGTGTATTTGAAGTTAAGATAAAGGAGATTATAGATACTATACACAAGTATGGCGGCAAGGTATATATGGATGGTGCAAATATGAATGCACAGGTTGGCCTTACCAATCCGGGTGTTATTGGCGCCGATGTCTGCCACCTCAATCTGCACAAATCGTTCGCAATGCCTCACGGCGGCGGCGGCCCTGGAGTTGGCCCTATCTGCTGCACAAAAGAGCTTGCACCATATTTGCCAGGGCATCCTGAGGAGAATTGTATATCAGATAGTTGCAAGGTTGCAGCCGGAGCCAAGCCGGCAGGTGGAGCTGCAGAGGGAGCAGTTGCTACAGATGCCGTTTCCGCCGCCGCCTTCGGAAGTCCGCTGCTGCTGCCTATCACACACGCATATATCAAGTTGTTGGGAGCAAGCGGCTTAAAGGCTGCCTCAGAGATTGCAATACTCAATGCCAACTACATAAAAGAGGAGCTTAAAGATTTCTATCCTACTGTTTACTCAGGAGTTACAGGAAGAGTTGCTCACGAGTGCCTGCTCGATTGCAGAGACTTTAAGGAGAAATATGGCGTAGGCTCAACAGATATTGCAAAGAGGCTTATGGATTACGGATTCCACGCCCCTACCCTCTCATTCCCTGTACACGAGACACTTATGGTAGAGCCTACAGAGAGTGAGCCAAAGGAGGAGATAGACAGATTCATAGAGGCTATGAAGAGCATAAAGAGCGAGTGTGAGAAGATTGCCAAAGGGGAATTTGATGCCAAAGATAACCCTGTTGCAAATGCACCGCATCCTGCACACGAGTGCTGTTCAGACAGTTGGAGCCATCCATACCCAAGAGAACTTGCAGCCTATCCGTTAGAGTGGATAAGAGATAACAAGTTCTGGCCGGCAGTATCCCGCGCAGATGACGGCTACGGAGACCGCAACCTTGTCTGCACCTGCTAAGATTGTTTGCTAAAAATACCAAAAAATAGGTATTGACACAGAGAGCAGCATAAAATACCTTTGCACCGTAAAAAGTCATAAGTGTTTTATGTTAGTTGTTCAGAAAAGGGGGGTGACCAAAACAATTTTGGTGCCCCCTTTTGCTATAAAAAGGCTATATTTGTAAAAGATATGGGCAATGTTCTAAATATAACACCGCAAACAAAACTCTCGGATATTGTTGCAGCCAAACCCTCTTTACTCTCTGTGCTTGAGAGACTTAACATAAAGCTCGGCTTTGGCGATGCCTCTGTATTGGATATTTGCAACCAATACGGCTTTTCTCTGCCGCTGTTCACAAATATTTGCGCCATATATTCCGGTAAGAGGGTGGACCTGCAGGAGCCGCTTGGCAAAGAGGATTTGCTCCATCTTATAGATTATCTGCAAACATCACACAAATACTACTCAAAGCAACTACTGCCAGCCATACACAATAAAATACATCAGTTGGCAAAAAATGGCGATGCCTCCAACAGCCGCATTATAAACAAGTTCTATGACGATTACGATATAGAGTTGGCCAACCATTTTAATTTTGAGGAGAATATAGTATTTCCATATACGAGGCAACTTTTGGAGAACGGTAGTAGCAGAGCCATCGGCAAAGGGGTTAAAATTGAGCAATTTGAACAGAACCATACCAATATAGAGGAAAAACTTGCAGACCTAAAAAACATTCTCTTGAAATATCTGCCACCGGAGTATTCAAATGCAATTAGATTTAAGCTCCTCAGCGATATTTCTCTTTTGGAAACAGATTTATTGCACCATACTGCAATAGAAGATATGTTGCTTGTACCATCTCTCACCATTCTTAAAAACAATGGAGTAAAGCCATCATCTTTAGCTAATTACAAACGGAACACAAAACATCAGAATCAGCAGGAAGAGCAATTGTCGCAGAGAGAAAAAGAGATTCTTGCTGCAGTAGCCCAAGGGAAGACCAACAAGGAGATTGCCGGGCAATTTAATCTCTCCGTATTTACCGTTACCACCCACCGCAAAAACATCTCCAAAAAGACCGGCATCAACTCAATCTCCGG
>CADBUS010000025.1 GCA_902797895.1 uncultured Bacteroidia bacterium
CGCCGTTCTCTATATTCATCCACCCGGGTACTCCAATCGTACAATTCTCAATGGTGGCTCTGGCTCCGGTTTTATCTTTGTAGCAAAGGGTAAAGGTAAAGTGGCCGTTCTGTTTGCCATCTACCACAATAGGAGTTATGGCGGTGGCATAGAAATCGGGCTCTTCTGCCCCATCTTTGCCATCCCAACTATAGGCATAGCTCATAACCTTTGCTCTCACATTTGAGGTATCCAATTCGGTTCCCTTCTTTACAATCAGGTAGCCGTCTCTGTCAACCTGCTGCGCAAACACGGCGTAAGCCCGCCTCATATTCTCCGCTGTGCCGTAGATATCCAAATGGTCTGCATCTGTGGCAGTTACAATCGCTATATTAGGAAACAGCTGATGGAAAGAACGATCAAACTCATCTGCCTCTGCAACAAGTATATTGTTCGGACTGAGCAGCAGGTTGGTATGGTAGTTCTTGGATATTCCGCCAAGGAAGGCGTTGCAGCCTATGCCGCTGCTCTGGTAAATATGCGAGAGCAAGGTGCTGGTGGTTGTTTTGCCGTGGCTGCCGCTTACTGCAAGGCAGAACTTGCCCTTTGCTATATGGCCCAGGGCGCGACTGCGCTTAATTACGGTGTAGCCCCTCTTCTTTACTACTATAAGTTCCTTGAAATCAGAAGGTATAGCAGGTGTGTATATGACAAGTGTGTTGTGTTTGTCTGTAGGAATTTTCTTTATATTATCTTGATAATGAACATCTATCCCCTCGCTCTGTAGGGCTGCGGTGAGCTCGCTCGGAGTAAGGTCGTAGCCGCTGACATTAAATCCTTTGCTGTTGTAGTAGCGGGCTATTGCACTCATTCCAATGCCACCTATGCCTATAAGATATACGCTTCTTTTACAGAGCTTTACACACTCCTTTGCTATATCCGCTGCTGCATTTGGCTTTGCAAGTTTAACTATGTTGCTCTCAATCTCGGCTATGCGCGCGCTATCTTTAAGCAGGGCGTTTATCTGCTCAAAGAGTCTCTGCTCCGCCTCGGCATCCTTTACGATAAGTGCGGCATTCTCGTTTACAAGTGCCATTGCATTGTGAGTCTGATGATCTTCTGCAACGGTAGGGGATGGGACAAATATAGTGCATTTTCCGGCTATGCAAAGCTCTGATATAGTGCTTGCTCCGGCCCTGCTCACTACTATGTCTGCAGCTGCGTAGGCAAGATCCATACGGCTAATGAAATCTGTGCAGTAAACATTTGGAGCGTGGTGGCTCTTAAGGAACTTCTCTGCCTCTCTGCGATAGGCTTTGCCACATTGCCAGATTATCTGGTAATCTCCAAGCAGATTATTCTCTATTGCCTTCATTACGCAGTTGTTGAGAGTGCGGCATCCGAGGCTTCCGCCCACTATGAATACGCACTTTTTATCGCTCTGCATATTGTAAAATTTGAGCCCCTCTGCTTTCATTTGAGCGTTGCATCTTCTAATCTCCTTTCTTACAGGGTTTCCGGTAAAAACAATTCTATCCTTTGGGAAGAAGCGCTCCATATTTGGATAGGCCACGCAGATTTTATCTGCCTTAGGGCCGTTCTTTCTGTTTACCAGTCCGGCAAAGGAGTTCTGCTCCTGCAGCAATACCGGAATCTTCAAAGAGGCGGCCGCACTCACAACAGCTGCGCTCGCGTATCCTCCTACACCCACAACAACATTTGGCTTGAACTCTTTCAGTATCTTTTTAGCCTTGAATCTGCACTTAATATAATCTATTATAACAGAGATATTTGATGGAGAGTAAAGCGGCCTTTTCAGCCCCCTTGCAGGTATCCCCTTTATATGGTATCCTGCGGCAGGCACTCTCTCCATCTCCATTCTTCCCTTTGCTCCAACAAAGAGTATATTCACATTGCTCTCAATCTCCTTGATTGCATTTGCAATGGATATGGCCGGAAATATATGCCCTCCGGTTCCCCCTCCGCTTATTATCACCTTTAGTTTATTCATATCTCAACTATTTGATATTGCCTCTATTCTGTTTCAGTATAGCTTTCTGTATAATCTGTATAATTTTCAACAGAGTTCTCTGCCGGACTCTCACTCTCCTGTACAACTATTTCTTTTTCCGCTTCTCTCTCTCTTCTTCTCTCCTCTTTTTGCTGCTCCTTCTCCAACCTCCGGCTCTCCTCCAAAGCAGCAAGAGCATCATCCTTTGTTCTGCTTATCGAGAGAATAATTCCTATTGCAGAACTTACAACCACAAACGATGTTCCTCCAAGACTCACCAAAGGGAGCGTATGGCCGGTAACGGGGAATATCCCCACATTCACCAAAATATGGAGCATTGCCTGCACCATTATAACAGTTCCAAGCCCTCCTACGGTAACCGCAGAAAATACAGTCTTACAGCCCTTTACTATCCCTACACAGCGATAGAAGAACCATATATAGAGCATTAGTACAAAGAGGCCTCCAAACATACCGTACTCTTCAATTATAATGGCATAGACATAGTCTGAATAGGGGTGAGGAAGCACGTGCCGCTGAATGCTGTTGCCCGGTCCTTTGCCAATCAATCCTCCCTCCTTTACAGCAATCTGCGCCATATCTGCCTGCAGGCTTTCATCTGCAATCTTCTGCTGCTCACGCTTTGAGAGGGTTGCGGTTTCATCTATTGCATCGCTCTTTGTAACGTGGCGTTTTATTCTCTCTACTGCGGTATCAAATCTTGGGAATATGCCTCTGTTCTCGCCGGTAAGAGGTTTTGAAGCAAGATGCAGTACAAATAGCAATACTAATCCGGCCGCTCCCAATCCAATGGTTTTTAGCAGGTAAGAGTGCTTTATGCCGGCTAAAAAAAGTATTATGAAACTGATAAGCCCCATATAGAGTGCAGCAGAGATAGAACCTACCATAATCAGAATACAGGCTACGGCGATAGGAGCTATTATCTTAATAAGGAAGCTCTTATAGGTATCTATCTTCATAATCTCCAGCGCTCTTGCAAGATATAGCACCATTGCAATTTTGGCAAACTCTGCCGGCTGGAATTTTATACCCCCTACAACCAACCATCGCTGAGCATCGTTGGTCTTTTCTCCTATAAGCAGGGTTACCACCAATAGCATTATAGAGAAGGCAAACAGAGGGAATGAGAACATTCTGTACCACTTAGGAGGTATTTTGTAGCAGATATAGAGTGCGACTATACCAAATACAATAAATCTCAGATGTTTAAGCAGTATTCCAAAGTTTGTGGTGTGCTGCTTGTAGGCTAGCGAGCTGCTGGCGGAGTAGATAAGTGCAATGGAGATTAGCGATAGTAGAAAAACTATCACCCACAGCACCTTATCTCCGTGCAGCCTATTTACTACAGCCTCTTGTACATTCTCTATTTTGTTCTTCTGCTCTGCCATTTCCACTGCTTTGTTATAATTCTCTTACTGCTTTTTTGAACTGCTCTCCGCGGTCTTCATAGTTCTTGAACAGATCAAAACTTGCGCAACAAGGGGAGAGCAATACTGTATCGCCCGGCACCGAGTTCTCGTATGCCGCCTGCACCGCCTCCTTTGCGCTCTTAACATCTATTATCTTCTCTATCTTGTCTGCAAACTCTCTGTGCAGCTTCTCGTTATCTAATCCCATACAGATAAGAACCTTTACCTTCTCTTTGGCAAATTTGTGGATAGGAGAGTAGTCGTTCCCCTTGTCTGTGCCTCCGGCAATCCATACCACCGGAGAGGTCATACTCTCAAGAGCATACCAGGCTGAATCCACATTGGTAGCCTTTGAATCGTTTATGTATAGTACCCCCTTTACGGTAAGTACCTTCTCCAAGCGGTGCTCAACCCCCTGGAAGTTCATCAGCGATTCTCTTATCACTTTGTTATCTATATTCACAGCCTTTGCCGCAATAGCCGCCGCCATTGAGTTATAAACATTGTGCTTGCCTTGCAAAGCCAACTCTTTCAGATACATAGAGTACTCGTCATCTTCATATCTTACATAGAGCCTATCCTCATCTATAAAAGAGCCCTGATCAACTTTATCCTTTTGAGTAAAGGGCAACATCTTGGCGGTTAGCACAATTTTATCCAACTCCGTTGCGGTGATGGGATCGTCTGCACAGAATACAAAGCACTCCTTTTCTGTAAGATTCTGAGCTATACGGAATTTGGCGTTTATATAGTTTTGCATCTTGAACTCGTAGCGGTCTAAGTGGTCTGGTGTGATATTGGTGATAATAGCAATATCGGCCTTGAATTGGTACATTCCATCTAACTGAAAACTACTCAATTCTATAACATAGTAATCGTAACGCTCGGTAGCAACCTGATAGGCGTAGCTCTTGCCAATGTTGCCGGCAAGCCCCACATTCAGCCCCGCATTCTTTAGCATATAGTATATCAGCGAGGTGGTGGTGGTTTTACCGTTAGAGCCTGTTATACAGATTTTTTTGGCGCGGTCATACCTGCCTGCAAACTCTATCTCCGATATTATTGGAATACATTTCTCCCTGATAGATAGTACTATATGGGCACTCTCCGGAATACCAGGGCTCTTTATGACCTCGTCTGCCGCAAGCACAATACTCTCTGAGTGGCCGCCCTGCTCAAACGGAATATCAAATTTGTTGAGCGTTTTAACTGCCTCAGCCTTAATCGCTCCTCCGTCTGAAAGGAAAACATCAAACCCTTTAACTTTGGCTAAAACAGCGGCGCCAATTCCGCTCTCTCCACCTCCTAAAACAACTATTTTCTTCTTTGCCATACTATATGCTGTAATTATATCTCTTGTTATCTTATCTTATCTTATCTTATCTTATCTTTAATGTCAATACGGCTATTATGCCGAGTATTATTGTAATTACCCAAAAGCGCAGCGTAATCTTTGCCTCAGGTATTACTTTCTTTGGCCACTGCACAATCGCATCAGGATTCTCTTTCTGAAAATGGTGATGTAACGGGCTCATTCTAAATACTCTCACACCCTCTCCCTTACGTATTCTGGTATATTTGAAGTAGTAGCGCTGTATCAGCACGCTGAGGCTCTCAACAAAGAAGATTCCGCAAAAGATAGGAATCAGAAACTCCTTTCTTATCATTATTGATGCGGCTGCAATAATTCCACCTATTGCGAGCGAGCCGGTATCTCCCATAAAAACCTGGGCAGGATAGGAGTTATACCAGAGAAAGCCTATCAATGCCCCCACAAATGCCGCCATAAATACAACTACCTCACCCACATTAGGTATGTACATAATATTCAGGTAGTTGGCAAATATGGCGTTGCCGGAGAGATAGGCCAGTATGCCTACCGTGGCCCCCACAATGGCTGAGGTACCGCTGGCAAGCCCGTCCATTCCGTCTGTAAGGTTGGTGCCGTTGGAAACCGCTATTATTATGAATGTTACAATAAGAACATACAATATGTTTGTAATCCAATTTTTTACCTCTCCCTTGCCCGGAGCAAGCCAGGAGTATTTGAACTCGTTGTGTTTGAGGAACGGAATAGTGGTTGTGCGGCTCTTTACATCGCGATAATAGATAACCTTTTTCTGACCGAGCCCATCAACAACCTCTCTCTTTTCTCCCACGTGATTTTCGCTGCTGTAGAGGCGTATAACATTCTGGCTGCTTGCCAATAGAGTAATTCCCACAACAAGCCCTACAGCCAGCTGCCCATATATTTTGTATTTCTCCTTCAGGCCATCTTTGTTCTTTTTGAACACCTTTATGGAGTCATCCAAAAAGCCTATGAGTCCAAGGCATACTGTTGTGAAAAGCAGCAGTATAACATATATGCTGTTCAACTTGCAGAATAGCAGTACAGGTATAACTATCGAGAGCAGAATAATTATGCCGCCCATAGTAGGGGTACCTTTTTTTTGCATCTGCCCCTCAAGACCAAGGTCGCGAATGGTCTCTCCAATCTGCTTTTTCTGCAGCTTACGGATTAGCTTTGGACCAACCCAAAAGGCCAAAATGAGGGCTGTGATTATGGCGGAGGCTCCTCTGAACGAAATATAGTTCATAAGGTTTGCCCCGGGGATATCCACCCCCATACTCTCTAACCATTTGAAGAAGTGATACAACATATCTGCTCTTTTTTCTTATCTGTTATACATTGCTGCGGAGCTTGAACGCCTCCACAACTATCTCCATATCATCTAAATGGAACTTTTGAGTTCCAATAATCTGATAATCTTCGTGCCCTTTGCCGGCAACAACTATTATTGAGTTCGGTTTGGCATTTACAATGGCGGCCTGTATAGCCTGCTTTCTATCCGGTATGAACTTGGCCTTGAGTATGCTTTGGGCATTCATACCTGCCTTTATGTTTTCAATTATAGCCATTGGATCCTCTCCTCTCGGATTATCACTCGTTACATATACAATATCTGCAAGTTCGCCTGCAATAGCCCCCATTTCAGGGCGTTTGGTTTTGTCTCTGTCTCCGCCGCAACCGAATACACAAATCAATCCTCCCTGCGGTTTTAGCTCCTTTAGAGTGCTAAGCACATTTTTGAGCGCGTCCGGAGTGTGGGCATAATCCACAGCGGCAATAATGTTATCCTCTCCTTTGTGGTACTCCAATCTTCCCTTAACGCTTTTCAGGGAGCTGATAATTCTTACAACATCGTTGTGTGAAGCCTCGCAAAGTATTGAGGCACCATATATTGCCGTAAGATTCTCGGCATTGTAGGTACCTATGAAATTGCACCAAAGCTCCGTACCATTTATATTCAGCAACATACCCTCCACATTCTGCTCCAATATCCTCACTTTGAAATCGGCCATTTTGGTGCGCGAATATGTGTGTATCTCCGCTTTGGTATTCTGTACCATAAACTCTCCGTTGCGGTCATCTATGTTGGTGAGAGCAAAGGCGGTAGGAGGGAGCATATCAAAGAACCTCTTTTTGCAGTTGCGATAGTTCTCAAAGGTCTTGTGATAGTCTAAGTGATCGTGAGTGAGATTTGTAAAAATACCACCGGTAAACTCCAAACCGAGTACTCTCTCCTGCTCTACGGCGTGGGAGCTTACCTCCATAAAGCAGTAGCTGCACCCCTGGGCAACCATCTTGTCTAACAGGCTGTTTAGCTCCAATGGCCCCGGAGTTGTATTTATGGCAGGGAACTTCTCTTGTCCCACATAGTTTGCTATTGTGGAGATAAGGCCGCACTTGTTACCAAGCTCTGTAAAGAGATTGTACAGCAGAGTGGCAATAGAGGTTTTGCCATTGGTGCCGGTAACACCAATCAGCTTTAGTTTTTTGGAAGGGTTGCCAAAGTTATTCACCGCAATTTTGGCCTCCGCCTCTCTGCTGCTCTTTACCACAACATATATGATATTATCTCTCTCTCCTCGCCTTACAGGCATCTCCTCATCTTCAGGAATACTCTCACATACAATAAATTGCGCCCCTTTTTCAATAGCGTCTCTTATATACTTGCCGCCATCTGCCACAGCACCCCTTACAGCTATAAAGAGCGAGCCGCGAGTACACTTTCTGGAATCTGCGCAAATGCTCTTTACATCGCTTGAGTTGGCAATGCTGTAGAGAGCAGTATCCGGAGAGAGCTCCTCCTTACCCATAAACTCTCTTATAATCCTTACCCCTTTTAATAAATCTGCGAGTTTCATACTATCTTCTATATCCTAATTGCAAGTTAATTACGCTGTTCTTATCTACTTTGCTTCCTGCTGCGGGGTTTTGGGAAACAACTCTCCCTGCCCCTGTGAACTTTACCTTGTAGCCCAAATTCTCCAACAGAAAGAGAGCATCCTTGAGCCCCATATCCACCACACTTATAAGCGAATCTTTCTCTATGTTGTAGCTGTGCGGTCTAACTCCAAGAGAATCGCTTCCGAATGATACCCAATGGCTGCTACCTATCTGATTTACAACATCTTTAGAATTTGTGAGCGGCAGAACGGAGGCCACTACCCTTGAGGCATCTCCCATACCCTTTGAGATTACAGGATTTGAATTGCGCGCCCTCTGACTTCCGTCCAAAAGCTCGTTCCACTTAGGAGTATTGGAGTGTATAAAGCGTGCTATCTGCAAGAAAGGAGGGCCGGCCTGGCTTGCGCCGTAGAAATTGCCCGCGGTCTTGCCTGAGTAGAGTATAACTATAAGTGTATATTCCGGATTCTCAGATGGGAAGTAGCCGCAGAATGTAGCCTGATATCTTCTCATTCCGTTCTTCTCATAGCCTCCTCCGTCAAAAGCTATACGGGCTGTTCCTGTTTTGCCGCTTATGCTAAAGCTCTCTTTGTTCATCATTTTACCTGTACCGGATGTAACAACCGCTCTTAGAGCCTCTTGCGCCATCTTGGCGGTCTGCTTTGTGCATATTGCTCCGCTTATCTCCTGTGGCTTAAAACTCTTTACAACCTCTCCGTTCTTGCTATAATCCTCTATAAAATAGGGCTTCATCATCTTTCCATCGTTGGCAATGGCATTGTAAAATGTGAGTGTATGCAGAGGAGTGAGCAGCAATCCATACCCAAATCCCATTGAGGCAAGCAGCCCCGGAGTCCATATCTTATCGTTTGGAGAGTGTATTACGGCAGTTCCCTCTCCCTGTATATCAAGGTGAAAGCGCTCACCGAGTTTCATATTCTGCAGGCGAGTCACATACTTCTTAGGATCATCTTGATAGTGCTTTGTAACAAGTTTTGCAAAGCAGACATTTGAGGAGTGGGCAAAGGCCCCCTTTACAGTCTGCATACCAACAGCGTGGCTGTCATTTACCTTCTGCCCCTTATACTCCCAATGACCATTTCCGCCGTCAACAGGAGTATCGAGTGTAACCTTCTGATCTTCAAGCAGAGCTACAAGGCTCACCAACTTCAGAACACTACCCGGCTCGGTAGCCTGCCCAACTGCATAATTGAGAGACTCGTCAAATCCGCCCCTGCCGTCGCTCTTTAAGTTTGATATAGCTCTGATTGCTCCGGTGCGCCTCTCCATAACAACGGCAGTAGCACCCTCAACATTGTTTCCTTTTTTTATCTGCTCCATAAGAGCCTTTTCCACAGCCTCTTGAATATCAATATCTATTGTAGTTCTAATATCGTATCCGTCTTGCGGAGCTATGTTGTTGTCTGTATTTATAGGAATCCACTCTCCGCCGGTAAGTCTCTGTACGGTCTGTTGCCCGGGAACTCCTTTAAGGTAGTAATCCCAGCTGGCCTCAATGCCTGTTCCAACTCCCTGGCTGTTCATAAAACCTATTGTTCTGTATGCAGTTCTACCGTATGGATTCTTGCGCCTGTACTGCTCCTCGGCAATAATTCCGCCATTGTTGGCTCCGAGCCTAAATAGCGGAAACTGCTTTATCTGAGCCAGTTCAGAGTAATCTACAAGCCTGTTTCCCAAAGCCATATACCTCTTGCCCTTATCTCTGCCCTCTGTTATCAGTTTTTTGTATTGAGCCTGGCTGCGGTCTTTGAAAAATGCGGAGAGCTCTTTGCAGAGTCCGTCTATATACTTGTTAAAAGTATCTTTCTCCTGTACGGTGCAATCTATCCTAACCTTATAGTATGGTACGCTCGAAGCGAGCAGGCGGCCGTCTTTAGCCAAAATATCTCCCCTTACTGCCGGTATCTCATTGGTTCTGAAAGCAATCTTGTCTCCAGATTTTATATCCTTCTTAAAGAATTGTACCACAGCAATCTGGGCAGCAATAATCAATCCCAGCAGCATAAGCAGCTGGTAGATTCTAACGGCCCTGCGGAATATTAACTCGTATCTCTCCATCTTATCGCTATGGTTGTTCAGTAAACTCCTTTACTCTAAATGCCGGCTCAACAGGCTCCTTTACTTGAGAGTTGCTCTTTATCAGCCTTGCCCTAATCTGCTCTCGACTACTCTGGGCCTGCAACTTTGCCTCCTTGCTGGTGTAGTCTGCCTTTAAGTTTTTAAGCTCGCGCTCATTGCGCCCCTTAATCTTTTGTGTATTTGTAACTCCAAGATTTATAGTAATATACAAAAGTATAAGCATAAATATGTAGAGTATGAAAGGCCATTGGCCGGCCATCTCGCTGCTTAACCAGCCGCCACCCAACAAATCTCTCTTAACTTTAAATCCTCTCTTAGCCATATCTTATGCTGTTATACTCTCTCTGCAATGCGGAGCTTTGCGCTGCGGCTCCTTGGGTTTTGCTCCATCTCATCTTCAGATGGTTCAATAGGTCTCTTGCCAACAATAATAAAGCTCCCCTCGTTTTTGCAATCTCTCAAAAAGTTCTTTACAATCCTGTCCTCCAATGAGTGATAGGTTATTACAGAGAGTCTGCCGCCGCTTTTCAGAACCATCTTGCACCCTGTGAGCAAATCCTGCAAGGCCCTCATCTCTCCGTTTACCTCAATCCTAAGTGCTTGAAACACTTTGCTTAGGAACTTTTTTGCACTTACAGGGTTATAGAGTTTTTTTAGTACCTGCGCCAACTCTGCAGTGCTACTTATTCCTCTTGCATTGCAAATCAGCTTTGCAACAACTGCCGCGTTTGGTAACTCCCCATACTGGCGGAAAACTCTCGCAAGCTCATCTTGGCTGTAGTTGTTTACAATATCTGCCGCTGTAAGCCGAGAAAGTTTATTCATCCTCATATCCAACTCACTATCAAACCTATAAGAGAAACCTCTCTCCGGCGTGTCAAATTGGTGAGAAGAGACTCCAAGGTCTGCAATAACTCCGCTAATCTTCCCCACTCCCAAATGTAATATGTGGTTTTCCAAGAACCTGAAATTGCTCCTTATTGTTATAACCCTCTCATCTGCAGGAGCATTGGCTATTGCATCTTCATCTTGGTCAAATACAACCAATTTCCCCATTGCCCCCAATCTGCCAAGTATCTCTCTGCTGTGGCCGCCGCCCCCTAAGGTGGCATCTGCGTAGATGCCATCTTTGTCCTCTCCAATGTTGAGAGCATCAACACTTTCTTTGAGCAGAACGGCCTTGTGGTACATCTTCTTTAGCCCTTATCCGAGCAGTTTCTCTGTCAAAGCAGCAAACCTCTCATCCTCCATCCTTATTCTGCCAAAGTTCTCCTTTGCCCAAACCTCAATCTTAAAATCTGTTCCGTAGAATACTATCTCCTTATCCACACCAATTTTGGCGAGTAGCTGCTTAGGTATTATTATTCTTCCAACTTTTTGGTCTAAAGTTACCAGCGCCCTATCCATCATATACTCCCTGAACCACTCGGCATCTTCCCTCCTAAAGAGGTTAAGGCGGCTGCGGACATTGTCAGATTCTATCTCCCACTGCTGATAGGTGAACATATTGAGGCAGTTTGCGTGGAGGTCTTTCTTAATGACAAAAGATACCTCATCAACTCCAAGTTCCTTCATTACCAGCCCTTTAAATTGTGCCGGCACAACAACTCTTCCCTTGGAATCGAGCTTAGCTTCGTGTTCTCCTACAAACTTTACCATATCCGCTTGTTTCGCTTACAAAAGTATGAAATCTTTCCCACTTTATTACACTTTGTTACACTTTATTACAGAAAAGTTATCAACAATTCCACTCGGCTAATTGTTAAAAAACCAACAACTCCCTCCATTGATAGAAAAATTAAACAATTACCTGCGCAAAGGCCATTGCGGATAGTCGCCCAAGCCTCGTTCCCCTGCTCGTAGTGGCTGTGAGGGGCAATTTTTTCTTTTTTGAGAAAAAATTTGTAAGTTTGTATTTAGTGCGGTTGCCGGAGGGGTTTTAATGGTTAAAAAATAGATTATTATGAGTGAGATTGAAAAGAAAATTGCAAGTCGGCTTTTGGAAGTAAAGGCTGTTAAGTTAGATGCCGAGAATCCTTTTACTTGGGCATCCGGTTGGAAATCACCAATATATTGCGATAATAGAAAACTACTTTCCTATATAGATGTGCGTAAGGAGGTTGTGGCAGCCTTTGTAGATTTGATAAATCAGAACTTTAAGGATGTTGAGGTGGTTGCAGGTGTGGCAACGGGTGCCATAGCTTGGGGCATTATGGTTGCTGAGGCTCTGAACAAACCTTTTATCTATATCCGTCCTAAACCAAAAGATCACGGCACCCAGTCTCAGATAGAGGGCAAGGTGAGTAAAGGAGAGAGAGTGCTTGTTGTTGAGGATCTTATATCAACAGGAGCCAGCAGCCTCTCCTCTTGCGATGCGCTTCATAAGGCAGGGGCTATTGTGGTTGGTATGGTGGCTATCTTCTCCTACAACTTTACATCGTCGCGCCGCGCCTTTGAGCACGCAAATGTGGAGCTGCATACTCTTTGCAACTATGATTCCCTCTTGGAAGAGGCTGTAAAAGAGAACTATATAGATGAGAAGCATCTTGAGGTTCTTAGAGATTGGAGGCTGAAACCCTCTGATTGGAGCGGAATAGCCAAGGATGATAAAAAGTAGCTTTTGCAGGTTATGCTACAGACATTTGAGACAAAAGATGTGCTTATCAAACGCCCTGTGGAGATGGTCTATCTCTCCTTCTCCGATATGGAGCAGCTTATGGAGCGTTTGCCACAAGAGTATAGGGAGAAGGTTAGGGTAAACGGAGATTCCATAGAGGGTGAGTATAATGGTATGAGCCTGGGATTGAGTATAGTAGAGAAACATCCCAACTCAAAATTGGTGCTAAAACCAACCGGAGATTTCCCTTTGGATTTCTCTCTTATTTTTGATTTTGAATCTGCTCCGGAGTACTCCACAAATCTTAAAATCTCTTTGCAGACTCAGATGAGCTGGGTGGAGAGAGCCTTGGTGGGGGGAAAAATCCAGCAGATGTTGGATAAAATATCTGAATCTCTGAGTGCCAAGCTGTAGCCATTCGGCATATTATGGATAACAGAAACTCTGCCATTGTTCTTAAAGAGGAGTTCAAGACTCTTCTTAAAAACTCTTTTGGCGCAGATATAGCCCTGCCTCTGATAGAGGTTGTTGAGGAGGGAGCGAAAGCTCCTGTGTGTGTGCGTTTGAACAATAACAAACTCCCTTTTGCGGAGGAGAGCGGTTTGGAGATAGGTAGGCAGGTTGCCTGGAGCAAAGGCACTTACTATGTTGAGGGCGGCAAAGTAAGCGGCAATGGGCAGCTCCCCTCTTTTACTTTAGATCCGCTTTTTCACGCAGGGTTGTACTATGTGCAGGATGCTTCAAGTACATACTTATCAATAGCGGCTCCTGTGGTTTCCGAGCTTTTGGATGATTTTGATGGCTGTGGCCAAGCGCCTTGTATATTAGATCTTTGCGCAGCCCCTGGCGGCAAAAGTACTCATCTGCTCTCCCTCTTTCCCAACAGCATATTGCTCTCGAACGAGGCTATTCCAAAGAGGGTTATGCCGCTTTGCGACAACATTGCCAAGTGGGGCAATTCCAATGTAATTGTAACCAATTCAGATGCTGCATCGCTTGGCCGTAGCGGACTCTCCTGCCGGCTTATAGTTGCAGATGTTCCCTGTTCAGGAGAGGGTATGTTGCGCAAGAGCGAGGAGGCTCTCAAACAGTGGAGTCCAAATCTGGTTGCCGAGTGTGCCGCTTTGCAGCGGCAGATAGTTTCAGATATATGGCCGGCTCTTGAGGATGGCGGTGTAATGCTCTATTCTACTTGCACTTACAATCATATCGAAAATTCAGATAATGTGGCCTTTATATGCAAAGAGCTTGGGGCGGAGGAGATAGTTTTGGATAGCGAGTATCTGAAAAGAGAGTACAATATTTTGCGCGTAGAACACGGATATCAATTTTTGCCATCGTTGCTTGAGGGAGAGGGGCAGTTCTTCTCCATATTGAGGAAAAAGGGCGGAGCTTGCTTGGGTGCATCCAGGGGGGGAGCAAATAGGCGGGCGGCAAAGAATACAGATATTAAAAACTATTCTAATTTCTCTGATTTACAGCTTTTTAATAAAGGAAGTGCAGAGCTTTTTGCATTGCCGGCCCATCTTGGCGAGCCTATGCTTAAACTCTATGCTCTATTGGCGGCCAAAGGCATTACGGCAAAAATGTTTGGAACGGCAGTAGGGGAAATTAAGGGGAGCAAGATTATTCCGGCGGCAGATTTTGCTCTCTCCGCCACTTTGGCAAAAGAGCTGAAAGACTCAGGAAATTTCTCTCTAAAAGGGCTCTCTTTTGCAACATACAGCCTTGATTATAAGTGCGCTATAGATTATCTTGCAAAAGAAAAAATAACCCTGAGCTTGGCGCCACAGGGTTATCTTTTGTTTAAGTACAAAAATTTGGGTTTAGGTTTTGCCAACAATGTAGGCAACCGAATAAACAATCTGTATCCCAATCAGAGGCGTATCCGCACCCTCTTGAGATAGTTGCTCTTTAGTACATATAGTCCCAAGGCGGAAGCATAACGTGCTGCTGCTTCAGTGCCTTTATAGCCTTGTTATCCAAGTATTTACGATTGATGACTATTCTGAACATATACTCATCAAACCACTTATCTGTAAAGTTGAGGTAGCCGCTGCGGCCGGCATTAGGGCCCCAGCTATTCTCAAACTGCCACTTGATAGGCTTATCGTTATCGTCTGTATCACAGGCAACTATAAGCATAGCGTGAGAAGAGCCGCTCTGGCGGGTAAGTATTCTTGCCTTTTTATCCATCTGCATATCAATACCAAAGAGCTGGCCATAGTTGTAGATACCCGGATCCATATATCCAACTCCGGCTGAGGTATTGCTCTGCTTGCCCACATCGCAAGAGGCATACATAGGCTCTCCGTCTTTAAGTGAGGCAATTGCAGCCTTCTTAATATCCTCGTTAGGGAGGTTGAGATATGTCCAGTTGATACCCTCTATGTTATTACGATAGTTCTGAATCTCGTAAATTTTATAATACTCCCTTGTTGGGTCGTTCATAATCATAACATAGTTATCGGGATTATAATCTGCCGGAATTATACCCTTATAAAACTCCATAGGAGTACTCTTGACTGTCTTAATCTTACCATCTTTATCTTTAAACTTCCAAGTGAACTCTGTTGGAGGCTCTCCGAGGCAGATAGCCAGCACGCGGTAAACATCCTTTAGAGTGGCCATCTTAATCTTTTGCAGATTTGTGTACAAATCACCCTCTATGCCGCTTCTCATAACCCTCATAGACTCAGCGGTTTTCTCTCTGATTTCGTTACCGCCCTTGCGCAGTCTCTCGTTAATGATACCAACCATAGCGGAGGTGTTGTTGGAGTGTTCTGTCTCAGGCATAACCTGCTTTGGTACCACTCCATACTTGCCTGCTATATTGTAGAAGAGGTTCCATACACCGCCATCTCCAACCGGATAGCTGAAGTAAAAGGCTACCTCTCTATCATCATAATCCCTATCCTTGGTTCTGATAACATTTTCCAAAAATAGATTTGCCTTCTCCAATATATCCCAGAAGTAGTTGTAGTTGTGAGAGAAGTCAAAGTTGTTGATATTGTACTTTCTCATAACAATTGGCCTTAGATTGTTCATAGAGGTGAACATCCAGCATCTTCCAGAGCTTTTCTGGTCTGTAATACCTTTAACATCAACACGATACTTAAAGAAATCATCTGCATCGCGAGCTACTGAGGCATCGTATGCCAAAGCCTTGATATTCTTGTTGGAACTTACAATGTTGTGGATAGATTTGGCGTATGCATCGTTGTTGAAACTCTCTTTGAGATTCTTCAGCTCTGCTGTGCCTAAACTCTGGGCAACAAGGCTGCCGCTGTAGAGCAGTACCGCTGCCATTAAGATTATCTTCTTCATACCTAAAATGTTATAATTTCAAATATAATTATCCGCAGTGGAAATAGTTCTCCACAACCTTAAGCATCTCTTGCGGCTTATTCTCTATCTCTTTGCGCAAAGTTTTGTCATCAAATGCTTTAAGTTGTGCTATAATACCATCTATCATAGCAGGCGAGAAAACTCCCTCTTTCTCATAGTACTCCCTCTGCTTTGCAAGGCACTCAGCACTTGCCGAGCAGCTGTCCGGAAGCTGATCTAACTTGGCGAGCTTGTCTGCATTCTTGGCATCGTGAATATTCACATTCACATACTTATCCTCTGCTACTTTAAGTGCATTCTCAATCTCAAATCCTGTTCTGCAGGCAACGCAAAGTGCTGCTATAAGCTGATATACATCTGCGCTTCCATCAGGAGAACGCATCTCTACGGTCTGCTTTTGAGTTGTATCTATTCCCGATGATTTTTCAAGTGGGTTGGCGGTGCGGCTCATATCTGCTCCGGCTGTCCAGCCAAGCGGAACTCTCACAAGTACAGAGCGGTTGCGGTCTCCCCAGCAAACATTTGTAGGAGCCTCTTGATGTGGAACAAGGCGGAAATAAGAGGTAGGAACCTTGTTGCCAAAGGCTGTGATTGATGGTGCAAGAATCATCATACCGGCTATGGCCTTGCGTGCAGTCTCGGAGAGACCACCATCTGCGACCATCTGGCTCTTACCATCTTTGGTAATTTTCATATGGATGTGGAGGCCGCTACCGGCTTTGCCTGTGGTAATCTTTGGAGCAAAGGTAACATCAAATCCCTTCTGATGGCCGAGGTTGCGAATAATCCACTTAGCTACAGTAAGCTGATCTGCAGCATCTTCTGCATCTGTAGGCAGGAACTCAATCTCGTTCTGCTCATATATCTTGCCGTTGAGGGTAAAGTTTCCCACCTCGGAGTGGCCATACTTAATCTGTCCTCCTGCCTGTGCTATGTAGCTCATACACTGGGTGCGGAATTCGTTGAACTTTGCAAACGGGCCGCTCTCGTGATAGCCTCTCTGGTCTGTGGCAGGGAAGAGAGCATCTGCCTCTGCAATCACATAATACTCAAGTTCTCCCATAGCCTGGAACTCGCAGCCGGTCTTCTTCTTGAATACGGTGCAAGCTTTGCGCAGAGTCTGCTCAGGAGCGCTCTCCAACGGCTCTCCATCTTTGTTGAAGAAAGAGCAGAGCATTGTAAGAGTAGGTATCTCCGCAAACGGATCTACAAAGGCTGTGCGGAAGCGAGGAACAACATAAAGGTCTGAGCTGCTGGCCTCTATAAACTTAAACAAGCTGGAGCCATCTACTCTCTCTCCGCAAGAGAGAATGGTATTGAGATACTCTTCATCGCTTATAACAAAGTTGAGAGTTTTTAATCTTCCGTCGCCGGCAGGGTACATAAAGTTTACCATCTTTATCTCCCTTGCCTTAATAAACTTAACAATGTCCTCCTTAGTAAATTCTTTAGGAGCTTTCTGCAAGAACGCAACCAAGGCGTTCGGATTCATACTTATTACATTATTCATTTCAAATCAAATTATCTTTTGTTAATAGATTCCAAATTAAGCGCCAAAGTTGTCGTACATTATGTTATCCGGCTGTACACCAAGATTATCGAGCATATTTACCACTGCGCTTGTCATCATTGGCGGGCCGCAGAGATAGTACTCTATATCTTCAGGTGCCTGATGGTTTTTCAGATATTCGTCAAAGAGTACCTGGTGGATAAAGCCGGTAGGGCCAGTCCAATTATCCTCCGGCAGTGCATCGGAGAGGGCTACGTGGTAGGAGAAATTTGGATTCTCTCTTGCAATTTCTGCAAAGTCCTCATCGTAGAACATCTCTCTGCGCGAGCGTGCTCCATACCAGAAGCTCACCTTTCTCTTTGTGTGCAAAGTCTTGAACAGGTGGAAGATATGGCTCCTCATTGGTGCCATACCGGCGCCACCGCCAATGAATACAATCTCATTCTCTGTATCTTTTACAAAGAACTCTCCGTAAGGGCCAGAGATTGTTATCTTGTCTCCAGGTTTGAGCGAGTAGATGTAAGAAGAGCAGATACCGGGATTTACCGGCACCCAATCCTTCTTGGCTCTGTCAAACGGAGGAGTTGCTATACGAACATTGAGCATTATTATATTTCCCTCGGCAGGATGGTTGGCCATAGAGTAGGCGCGGAATGTTGGGGTAGGGTTTACCATCTTGAGGTTGAAAATACCCATCTTCTCCCAATCGCCGCGATACTCCTCCTCTACCTCTATATTCTTGTAATCTACCTGGCAGGCAGGCACATCTATCTGTATGTAGCCGCCACTGCGGAAGTTTACGGTCTCTCCCTCAGGTAGTTTTACAACAAACTCCTTTATGAAGGTAGCTACATTGTGGTTGCTAACAACTGTACATTCCCATTTTCTAACTCCAAGCACCTCTGCAGGGAGCAGAATACCAAGGTTCTCCTTTATCTTTACCTGGCAACCGAGTCTCCAGTTTGAGAGTTGCTCCTTGCGAGTAAAGAAACCTGTTTCTGTAGGGAGAATTGTACCCCCTCCGCTGATTACCTGGCATTTGCACATTCCGCAGCTTCCTTTTCCGCCGCAAGCGGAGGGCAAGAATATCTTATGCTGTGCGAGGGTGCTCAACAAAGTTCCTCCTGTTGCCACCTCAAGGCTCTTCTCTCCGTTGTTAATATCTATTGTAACATTGCCGCTTGGCAGTAGCTTTGCCTTTGCATAAAGCAGCAGAGCTACAAGTAACAGGGTTATTGCAAGAAAAGCTGCTATAGATACCAATACTATTGTCATAACTTATCCTCCTATAAACTAATACCCATAAAGCCCATAAAAGCTATCGCCATAAGGCCGGAAATTATAAATGTAATTCCGAGCCCCTGCAGAGGCTTAGGAATATTGGAATAGGTAATCTTCTCTCTTATTGCTGCTATTGAGACTATCGCGAGGAACCAGCCAACACCACTTCCAAGTCCGTAAACGGTTGCTAATCCCAATGTTGCAAAGGCCTTCTCCTGCATAAAGAGAGAGGCTCCAAGTATGGCGCAGTTTACAGCAATAAGCGGTAGAAATATACCCAAAGAGGCATATAGCGATGGAGAGAATTTCTCTACCACCATCTCCACAAGCTGTACAAACGATGCAATAACAGCTATAAAGATTATAAAGCTCAAAAAGCTCAGATCTACATTGGCCAAAGAGGGTGAAACCCAAGCCAACGCACCGGGTGAAAGCAGATACTTGTTTAGCAGATAGTTGATTGGGAGTGTGATACCCAATACAAAAATTACAGCCAATCCCAAGCCTGCCGCAGTTTTAACATTTTTGGATACCGCCAAGAATGAACACATTCCAAGGAAGTATGCAAAAATCATATTGTCAACAAAAATCGACTTTACAAATAGATTTAATGATTCCATAGCAATGTGTTATTTGGTGTCATCTTTCTGGAAGCATCTCTGAATCCAGATGAGGCATCCGATTAGTATCAAAGCCATAGGAGGCATAATAAAGAGGCCGTTGTTAAGATAGTGCCCTCCCTCTGCTGCATACCAGCTCTGCGGAATTATCTGCATACCATAGAGGGTTCCGCTTCCCAAAAGCTCTCTGAAGAATGCAACAACCACAAGTACAAGGCCATATCCAAGTCCGTTGGCAAGTCCGTCTATAAGGGAAGGGAGCGGTTTTTCACTAAGGCCAAACGCCTCTATCCTACCCATTATAATACAGTTGGTTATTATAAGGCCCACATATACGGAGAGCTGCTTGCTCACATCATATACATACGCCTTTAGGAACTGCTCTATAAGAATAACAAACATAGCCACAACCACAAGTTGCACAATGATTCTTATTCTGTTAGGTATAGTCTTTCTTATCAGGGAGATAAGGAAGCTGCTAAAACCCGTTACAAGCGTAACTGAAATGGCCATAACAATGGCAGGTTCTAATTTTACGGTTACTGCAAGGGCAGAGCATATACCAAGCACCAATGCCGTTACCGGATTGGACTTGATTAGCGGTGTTGTAAATATTTTCTTATCCATTGCCATAACTACTCAGCGTTAGTGGTTTGTGAAAGTTTTTGCAGGTAAGGCATATAGTACTCCAACCACATAGAGATCATACTCTGTACTGCGTTAGATGTGATAGTGGCTCCACTTAGGGCATCTATCTCGTGTGCCTTGTCTTTGGCACCGCCCTTAACAACCTTTATGTGGGAGATAGCGCCGCCTTCCACTATAACCTTATCTACAAATTGATTACGGAAATTGTCTGTAACAATCTCTCCACCGAGGCCCGGAGTCTCGCTCTTGTGATCAAACAAGGCACCGTATATGGTTGAGAGGTTGTTGTTTACAGATATGTATGCCCATATAGGGCCCCAAAGTCCGGAGCCATAGCAAGAGAGTATGTACTTCTTGCCTTCCGGAGTATCGCAAATAAACACAGGGAGTTGCAACTGCTCTCTAAGCTGCTGCGCCTGCTGCTCATCTTTGGCGGAGGCTATTTTTCTCATAATGTCAAACTGCTCGGCAGGTGAGATCTTAAAGGCGTCGCTCTGTGCAATGTTTTCATTGTCAGACTTAATCACATCTCCATTAGCGTTAACAACAATACCTTCCTTAACAAAGCGGGCAAACTGCTCCTGTATGTAGCTGTTCTTATCTGAAGCGTTGCCTGCATCGGCTGCAAGAAAAGCGCTTGAGAGAATGTTCATTTGCTTTTCTACCACTATATTGGTCTGCTGCACAGGCTTAAGCAGGGTGGAAACCACCGCCAGTATCGTAGCCACAACAGCTACCAGCACAATGGTATATATTATTGTGTATGAATTCTTATTAGTATCCATAGCGTTACTTTTTTAATGCTGCGGCTCTTTTTTCTCTCCTCTTTATGTTAGGGCGCACAACGCACCAGTCGATAAGCGGAGCCATTGTGTTCATAAGCAGGATAGAGAGCATCATACCCTCTCTGTAGCCAGGGTTAAACAATCGCAGTACAATACAAACTGCTCCAATCAAAAAGCCGTATATCCATTTGCCAACCTCAGTTTGGGCAGATGATACAGGGTCTGTTGCCATAAATACGGCACCAAATGCAAAGCCGCCCATAACAAGATGATTAACAGCAGGATATGCAGCAAATGTGCCAGGCTCAGCAAAGGTGTTTGCAAGGAATCCTGTAAAGAGTGCACCTGCAACGCAGGAGAACATAATCTTCCAACTTGCAACACCTGTGAATATAAGTATAGCAGCACCTATCAGTATTGCTATAGCAGAGGTCTCTCCGATAGAGCCCGGAATGTTGCCAATGAACATCTGCATAAAGCTCGGTGCGCCTGCAAGACCGTCTGCAACCTGTGCCAACGGAGTTGCTCCGGAGAAACCATCTATAACTTTGTCTGCATTTTTGGTCATTCCCTCAATCCATACGGAGTCTCCTGTAATGGTAGAAGGGTATGCAAAAAAGACAAAGGCTCTTGCAAGCAGAGCTGGGTTCCAGATATTCATACCGGTTCCGCCAAATATCTCTTTGCCAAATATTACCGCAAAGGCAACAGCTATGGCGAGCACCCAAAGAGGTACATCAATCGGCATAATGAGAGGGATAAGAAAACCTGTTACAAGGTAGCCCTCGTTAACCTCGTGGCCTCTGGCCTGTGCAACAGCAAACTCAATTCCCAAACCCACTATGTATGAAACAAGTATGAGCGGTAGGATTTTGTAGAAACCAAACCAAACTTTGGCCCAGAAACCCCATTGCAGCCCAAAGGCAAGCGAGTGCTGCTCTCCTGTGTTCCATATTCCAAAGAGGAATGTTGGTACCAGCGCAGCCACAACAACGCTCATAACTCTCTTAATATCAACGCAATCTTTGATATGTGTGCGGCCTGCTGTAACGGTAGGCGGCACAGCGGCAAAGCTCTCAAATGCCTCAAAAGTGGAGTGAAGCCAACTTAATTTTCCCCCCTTGCTGAAGGTGGGTTTCATCTTATCTATTATCTTTAGAATCTTATTTCCCATATCTTCAACCATTTAAGACATCTCTTTAATCATAAGGTCTATGCCCTGCTCCACAATCTTCTGTACCTCAATCTTTGATGGGCAGACATATTCGCAAAGTGCAAGGTCTTCTCCTATAACCTCGTAAATACCAAACTGTTCCATCTTCTCAATATCTCCGGCAAGAATTGCCTTCAAAAGAAAGACAGGGTAGATATCCATAGGGAGTACCTTCTCGTAAGCACCTGTTACTATAAAGGCTCTCTCGCCTCCGTTGGTGTTGGTATCAACGGCATATTTTTTCTTTGGAGTAAGCCAGCTGAAATAACTGCGTGAGGCGGAGAACTTTTTGGTTCTGAATATCTTCATCCAACCAAACAACTCTCTGTAGTTACCTTCTGATATTATGGTTACCTGATCGTCATAAAAACCGAGGTAACCGCCGGCCCCAACATTTGCTCCGCTTAGGGGATTGCCGCTTATGAATCTTGCTCCGCAATCTTGGCCGTAAAGCTCCTTAGTCTCCTTTATCTCTGTGGCTTTACAAATGCTGCTGATTGTTGTACCGGGCACGCATTTGATATATGCAGGATTCTTAACCCTCTGGCCTGTAACCGCTACAAGCCTTGTAACATCATAAATGCCTTTGGAAATGAGCCTCCCGATAGCTGCCAACGCCTGCGGCTGCAGGGTCCAAACAATATCTCCCTTGCCGATAGGGCATATATGAGAGATTTGAACCCCAACATTACCGGCAGGATGCGGGCCTTTGAAGAATCTCTTTTCTACATTACGCAGCATATACAGCGGCGATGCCGAGGCATCTTCTGCATTAAAGTTCACATATATTTTACCATCTGTGAACTTTGCAAGTGCATCAACCGCAAGCTGCATAGCATCAGTATCTTCCTTAACGGTAAATTTGATGTCTGCACCAAGTGGGGCAGAGTTGAATGCTGAAATTACTATAGCCTTTGGCGAGTCGCCGGGGTTGGCTATAATCCCGTAAGGGCGCTGAATAATGGTTGCCCACAAGCCGCTCTCGAGCAGCCTCTGTTGTATCTCCTGTCTTGTGGCTTTGGATACCTCCTTAATAGGCTCAAACTGAACATATTGAGTGGAACTATCGGGAGTAATCTCCACTGCAAGAAGTTTCCTCTTTTCACCTCTTACAATGGCTTTTACCTTGCCGCTTACAGGAGAAGCAAAGCCTATTTGCGGCCTCTTTTTATCTGTAAAGATAATCTGGCCGGCTTTGACTGCATCGCCCTCCTGCACAAGAAGTTTTGGTATAACGTTCTTGAAATCAGATGGGCAGATAGCTACGACTTCGGATGCAAGATTCTGCAATAGCTTTTTTTGAGCCTCACCTTTCAGGTGCAGGTCCAAGCCTTTGCGAAGTCTTATTGTCTCCATATCTGTTAAATTTTATATCAATAATAATGTATTTAATACAGTACATCTTAATTGTACAAATATAGTCAAGATTTTCTTAAATGGGTAATTAAAGGCTAACTATCCGGATTGCAGACAAAAATATTTGCTATTGAATATTTAACTACCTTTGCCGATTATGGAAAATGAGGGGAATATAATTTTAGATGGATTGAATCCAGCTCAAAAGGAGGCGGTGATGTGCCTTACAGGGCCATCGCTGATAGTGGCAGGGGCGGGTAGCGGCAAGACCAAAGTGCTTACCTGCAAAATTGCAAACATACTCTCTCACGGATATAAGCCTTATTGTGTTTTGGCTCTTACCTTTACCAATAAGGCGGCAAGGGAGATGAAAGAGCGCATTGGGCAGATGGTAGGGGATAGGCTCGCCCGCAGAATATATATGGGTACATTTCACTCCGTATTTTTGCGTTTTTTAAGGCAGTATGCTCATCTTTTAGGCTATCCGCCGGAGTTTACCGTTTATGACAAAAGCGATTCCAAGAGC
>CADBUS010000026.1 GCA_902797895.1 uncultured Bacteroidia bacterium
GGCTCTATGATGAGCATAATGATGAGTGGCGGAGGAATGGGAAATATGGGCGGCGGAGGAGGAGGCGGTGGTGGCCGCGGCGGCTTTGCTTTTACCGGCAACGGTGTAACTGCCTCTAAAATGGCAGGAATGAACCTTAACTATCAGTCAGACGACAAAAAGTGGAAGATAAACACAAGTTATCTCTATTCAACTACAAATAAGGATGTTATTGAAACTCGCGACAGAACAACTATGCTCTCCGAGAGTATGAATCAGTACAATTGGTCTTCAGGCAAGCAGAACACCGCATCTCACGGCCACAGACTGGATAGCGAAATAGAGTATAACCCTACGGATGGAACATCTTTCATATTTAGACCATACTTGAGGATAGGCAATGGTAGTTTTGATTCCCATAACTCTTTCCACACATTAAGGAATATAGACTCCACCAATAGGGGATTCAATAATTCGTTTGGAGACAATAAGTCTCAACAAATAGGCGGCCGTTTGGTATTCAGGCAGAGATTGGGCAAGCCCGGGAGAACGCTTACAATGCGCCTAAACTACTCATTCTCAAATAATGTGGCAGATGGATTCAACCGTTCGGAGACCAACTATTTTACAGGCGGAGTAATCTCTTCTGTAGCCGAAATAGATCAGAAATATCATCAGAATCAGCGTTCCAACCAGTTTGGAATAAATGCTACATACACAGAGCCTTTGGGAAAGAACTACTTTATTCAAGGCTCATACAGGTTTAGCAAAAATCACTCAAACTCACTTAAAAACACATACGATGCAGACCCGGGTTGGATAGATTCATACACAAATCTAAATCCAGACTACTCAAGTGATTACAGAGGTGATTTTACTACTCAGCGCTATGAGATAGCTCTACGCAAGCAGGAGGAGAAATATAACTTTATGTTCGGCTTCTCCGCCTCTCCGGCAAAGACAACCAGCGTGGGCCGTGGAAGAGATACCTCCTACACAGTAACCAACTTTGCACCATCTGCAAGATTGGATTACAGAATTTCCGATTCTAAGTTTTTGAGACTCTACTATTGGGGTAGAACCCAGCAACCATCTTTGAATCAGTTGCTTCCTATTCCTGATAACTCCAATCCGCTAATAGTGCAGGAGGGTAACGACAGATTGAATCCATCATTCTCTCACTCGCTTGGCGGAGAGTACAGATTCACCAACCGCCATACCTATACCTTTATGGGAACGGGGTTGGATATGAGCTATGCAACAAGGAGCATAATAAACCAGAAGCGCTATACTGCCGATGGTGTGCAGCATAGCAGGTACATAAATGCAGACAAGGGAGTTTATAGCATCAACGGCCGTCTCTTTATGAATAGCAAAATAGGCAAGAGCGATTTCAGCTACAATATCTTTACAAACATAAGATTTAATAATGGCTTCAGCTATGTGGCCTCTGGCGGAGATTTTGTAGAGAACGAGACCAAGAATTTGAATATAAACTTCAATACAGCAGTTACTTACAGATTGGATAATTTTGAGGCGAGAGTGGGCGGAGGAACAAACTTCAGAAATGCCTGGTACAGCGTAAAGACAATGGATAATATATCTACTTGGACCAACCGCATATTTACCTCCGTAAACTGGACCTTCCTTAAGAGCTTTAATGTTACATCTGAAATAAACTACAGATGGTACAATGGCTACTCTGCCGGTTATGGCCAGGCTCAGACTATTTGGAACGGAGAGATTTCCAAGAGCTTCTTAAGTAACGCATTTACCTTTAAAGTAAGGGTTTACGATATTCTTAACAAGAGCCGCAATACTTACCGCAACACATCTGAGAACTACTTTGAGGATATTACCAACAATACTCTCGGACGTTATGTGATGTTTACACTTACCTACAAGTTCGGCTCATTTGGCGGCAAGAGCATAAGAGAGGGCGGCAACCGCAGAGGCTTTATGGGTGGTGGCCAGGGAATGCGCGGTGGCAGAAGATAAATTCTTGGGAGGCAGACCAAAAAGTCGCTTTAGCGACCGGCCTGAAAGGCCGTCTCGCTGCGTTATGCAGCGTATTAAAGCGGTCTGCGTAGCAGACCGCATATACCCAAAACAGATAACAACTAAAAAGTTGTTATCTGTTTTGGGTATAGCCCCTCATTTTTTTGATAAGCTCCTGCATATCTTCAGGTACAGGGGAGTCAAAATCCATCTGATTACCGTTGCGCCGATGTACCAATCCAAGAGTTTTGGCGTGCAGCCCCTGCCGCTTTAGAATCTGGAAACAGTTCTCTATAAACTGCTTATACTTTGTAAAGATGGTTCCTTGCAGAATTTTGTCGCCGCCGTAGCGCTCATCGTTAAAGAGCGGATGGCCCAGATGGCGCATATGCACCCTAATCTGATGTGTTCTGCCGGTCTCCAAAACACACTCCACAACGGTAACATATCCAAGCCTCTCCAAAACCCTGTAATGGGTTACGGCGTGGCGTCCCTTGGCAGGATCTTTAGGTACGCTAAAGCGCATACGGTCTGCCTCGTCACGAGCTATGTTGGCATCTATAGTTCCCTCATCTTCAGCCAAATTGCCCCACACTACGGCAACATACTTTCTCTTGGTGGTATGTTCAAAAAACTGCTTTGCCAGCTTTAGCTGCGCCTCCTCGTTCTTGGCTACAACCAACAAACCCGATGTATCTTTATCTATTCTGTGTACCAAAAAGCCCTGCTTGCCGCCCAAGTGGCCGGCAACGGCATTTACCAAAGTACCACAGAAGTGGCCGTGCCCGGGGTGTACAACCATTCCGGCCGGCTTGTTTATAACAAGTACATCCTCATCTTCATAAACAACATCCAGAGGAATATTCTCCGGCCCAATCTCCCTTACTCTCTTTTCGTATGGAAATACAAGAGAAATCTCATCCAGCGGCTTTATCTTGTAGTTGGATTTTACTATCACCCCTCCAACCCTCACATAGCCAGCCTCAATGGCCATCTGTACCCTGCTGCGTGAGGTTTCAAACATACGAGATGTAATGTACTTGTCTATACGCATCAAGCTCTGCCCTTTATCCACCACAAAGCGGTGATGCTCAAAGAGTTCCTCTACATTCTCATCGTCTGCAGATTCTGAGTAGGAGCTGTCGGGATTAAGATAAAGCTCTTCTGAGGAGTGTATATCATCCTCTTTTATAAGCCCCTTATCGTATGCGGAGAGCTTTTCTGCAAGCCTTTTGACGGTATTGTTTTTTTTTGAGGCACCCATACAGGTTAAAGTATAGGTTCATCAGACTCCTGCGGCTCTGTTTGAGATTCTGCAGGGGTTGCCGCAGGCTTTTCGGCCTCTTTCTTCTCGCTCTCTTTCTTCTCCTCCTCAACGGCCAAATCTACAGCCTTTACCCTCTTTTTGTTGTTCTCTGCAAGGCTCTTATCCATAGTAAAATAGAGAGTTACCCCTGTTCCCATTCTAACAGAATTGGATACGGTAGGGGAGGGTTCTTGCTTATATACAACCGCTTGCAGCGAATCGCTGTATGTCTTTATCCCCTTGTCAAAGACCACCTTGTTGAGATTCAGGTAGTTGTAGAGCAGTTCGCTCTTTGCCTGATAGTATGGAATGGCAATAAGGTTAGGAACGCGCGTCATACAGTCTGAGGAGTTTAGCCCCAAGGTCAAATCTATCTCACTTTGAGAAGGCACCTGCATTCCGGGAACTGCCTGGCTCCCTTTGTAATACTGCTCCATAACATTATTGGTGGCAATATCGGATACGTATGTAAGTTTGCCTATGTAGAGATTGGCAGCCCTAAGATTGCTCGCCGCCTGCCTTAACGAGTAGCCCACAACATTTGGTACCTTTACCATAGCCGGCACCAAAGAGTTGATTGTAATTAAAATTCTGCGGTTCTTTTTTACTTTGCTTCCTCCGGCTGGAATTTGTTTAAGTACCTGGCCTGCCTGCACTTGCGGAATATAAACAGAGTCTGAGATTTTGAGCCTTACATCACTTTTGTGGGCAAGTTTACGCGCCTGCTCTATGCTCATATCTGTAAAATCCGGAACCTCAATGCTCTTGTTGTGCCTTGTAATAAGGCCCAAAAGATGAAAGAGAACAAACACAGATACCAGAGCGGCTGCCACTGCAACGCATATATGTTTGAATTCCCAGCTTTGGTACCACTTTTTCTTAACTTTCTTAGCCATAACTCTGCAAACTTACAAAAAAAAACAAAAAGAGGAGTACCAAACCCTATTTGGAACTCCTTCTCTACAAGCGAGCAAGCGGCTCAGACTTAGAATCTATCCTCAGAAGATACTGTCAATTTTTTTCTTCCTCTGCGGCGGCGAGCAGCCAAAACCCTTCTTCCGTTAGGGGTGCTCATACGCTCTCTAAAGCCGTGCTTGTTACGTCTTTTGCGTATAGAAGGCTGAAATGTACGTTTCATATCTTACAATTTTTAATATTATCTGTTTAATGAGGGCTCTCAAAAGTACCCAAAATGGAGTGCAAAAGTATAACATTATTTTCTAAAAACCAAAAATATCGGTAACTTGCCAGCCTTTTGATATTATCAATACTTTTGGAAAAGATGAATTCTGTACTTATAGTAATACCAATTCTCGTTTTACTGATGTTCTCTCTTGGATTGAGCTTAAATATGAGCGATTTCAAGAGCGTGATAAAAAAGCCGGCGGCCTTGCTTGTTGGGCTTGGAGGGCAACTCTTTATACTGCCGGCCATAGCCTTTGCGGTGGCGGAGCTATTTAGCCTTGCCCCCCTCTTTTACATAGGAGTGGTGCTGATAGCCTGTTGCCC
>CADBUS010000027.1 GCA_902797895.1 uncultured Bacteroidia bacterium
CAAGGCTTGCGGTGGCAAGTACCATATGGAGGATGTAAGTATGGGCGGAACAGACGCATTCAGCAAGTCTAAGAACGAGCTTAACCGCGTTGTTGTTATTGAGACAAGATAATTTTCAATCAGAGATTGACAATTATCCTATCTGTAAAAAAGGATGGCAATTTGCCATCCTTTTTTATTTATCTTTGTACTATGAAGGTAATTGTAAATCCTAAATATGAGCATCTTCGCCCTTTTTTGCTGCAGGTTTTGCAGCGTGGATATAAGGTAGAAAAGATTTATAGCAACACCAGAAATATAGTTGAACTATGCAGCGAGCAGGGGGTGGAGCTTGTGGTAAAAATATTTAATAAACCAACCGATTTCAATAGGGTGATTTATACCTTTTTCAGGCCATCCAAGGCCAAAAGGGCTTACGAATACTCGCTAAAACTGAGAGAATTGGGCTTTGAAGCTCCTGAGCCTGTGGCATATATGGAGGAGCCGCGCTGTGGATTTTTTTATACAGGTTGCTATGTTTCGGTTAATGCGGCAGAGTACTCGCCGGTAAGCGATTTTTTGAGCTATGATTTTGAAAATCCTTTGCAACAGCAGAAGCTAACCGCCCTTGCCGATGCTTTGGCCTCTCTTGCATATCGGCTTCATAGCAAGCATATTATGTATAACGATTTTAACGAGAGCAATATATTATATAAAGAGTGTGAGGGGAGCTTTGAGTTCAAAATTGTGGATTTGAACAGAATGAGATTTGGGGTAAATTCTAAAGAGTGCTTTGCAAAAGATTTGAGTAATTTGGGATTTAGGAGGGATATGATGGAAAAGATTGTGGCTATCTATTGCAGTAAAATGGGATATGATTATCAGACCTTTTTTGCAAAAGTGCAAAAGCACAAACACCGCTGGCAGCGCCACTATAATATAAAACATAAGTGGAAGTTGTAGTTTTTAGATTCTTCGCTGCTATGCAGCGTATTAAAGGAGGTCTGCTTTGCAGACCTCATAGGCGCAAAAAAAAATAGACCGATTTTCGGTCTATTTTTTTTGCGCCTGCAGAAGGACTTGAACCTACGACCCCATGATTAACAGTCATGTGCTCTAACCAACTGAGCTATGCAGGCAGAATCCTTAACGGATTTGGGAGTGCAAACATAAACCTTTTTTGCAAATATTCCAAATAATTCAAAACAGATTCTTAAATTTGCCTGAGAAATTGTTAGAGTATGAACGTTGAGCTTCTTTCTAAGGTTTTCAGAGAGGTTATTATGCGCTATGGTGAGCTGATTCTGCCCTTTATGGGCTCTGTTGAGCTAATTGATGTGCCGGCGAATTTTTCTGAAGATGGAATGGTGGTCTGCCCACCATCAAAGCGGCTAAGTTTCAATAACTTTAATCTAAATTCCAACAACAATTTGGCAGAGGTTTACTCCTCTTTTGCCAATCTTCCTCTATTGGAGGCAAGGGCCGAGGTGGCCGGCCAGGTGGAGCAGATTCGTAAATTGTTGGCGGAGAAGGGGAGTTTTTCCATAGATGGCTTTGCTACATTAAGTTACTCTGCTTCCAATGGCTATTCCGTTGAGGCGGATCCCTCTTTTGAACTCTCAACAGATACCTACGGACTGGATAAGATTGAGTTTGAAAGGCAGCAGAGAGGGGTGGCGGAGCCTGTGCAGCAGCCTGTGCAGGAGCAAGAGAAGAACTCTGTGAAGGAGTCTGTGCAGCAGCCTGTGCAGCAGCAAGAGGAGGAGATAAAAAAGAAAGAGCCTGTAAAAGAGATTAAGGCGGATAAAAAAGAGAGTTCAAAAAGGCAGAAAGAGCAGAGATTAAGCCCTGCCATAAAGGCTCTTATGTGGGTTGCGATAATAGTGGCTCTGATTGCTATGCTGCTCTTTATAGTAGTATTCTTCAAAGAGCCTCTGATGCCGCTGCTTGAGAAGTTGCTCTATACAAAAGAAGAGCTTGAAATTATCCATTTCAAGTTATAACACCAATCCCACTATCTCACTACTTTACGCTTGCTACGCAAGCGCCCTTTTTAACTCCTCGGTGACTAAAGTTGCCGAATGGTAAATTCTCCTACGTCGGTCTAAGCGGAGTGAACTTCCTGTGTATTACCACTGCCGTAAGGAGCGGAGCAGATTCTTCGCTAACGCTCAGAATGACAGTAAGTTCGCTCAGAATGACGGTAAGTTTGCTTAGAATGAGGAGCGCTTAACCTATAATGCAGCCGTTTGAGAGTGGCTCCTGTGGGGTAACAAATCTCATTTTGCCATTTGGCTCTTTAGCCATTAAGATCATTCCCTTGCTCTCTATTCCCCTTATTTTGCGCGGTTTAAGATTTGCAAGTATGCAAATCTGCTTGCCAACCATCTCCTCCGGCTTGTAGTATTCCGCAATTCCGGAAACTATAACCCTTTGGTCTATTCCTGTATCTATGGTGAGCTTTAGCAGTTTGTCGGTTTTTGGCACAGCCTCGGCCTGGAGTACGGTGGCTGTTCTTATATCCATTTTGTCAAACTCCTCTATAGTGCACTCCTCCTTTTGAGGCAGAAGAGATTTTCCTCCCTCCTCTTTGGCTTTGGCTGCATTGGCCTTTTTTATATCTGCAAGCCGCTGAATTTGAGCATCTATAGCCTCATCCTCTATTTTGGCAAAGAGCAGTTCGGCAGGGTTCAAGCTGTCGCCTTGCTGCAGAAAATCTCTTCTGCCAAGCAATTCCCATCTGATTTTCCCTTGCGGTGCGCTTGTTGGGCAAACCTCGTTGTTCTGCTCTGCAAGCCCCAACATATATTGGAGCTTCTTGGATGAGAACGGGCAGAATGGTTCAAATGCAATGGCCAGGTTTGCACACAGTTGCAAAGAGAGGTTAAGTATGACGGCAACTCTGTCGGGATTAGTCTTGTAAATTTTCCAAGGCTCGGTATCTGTGAGATACTTGTTACCCAAACGTGCAAGATTCATAGCCTCCTTAATTGCCTCTCTGAACTTAAAGTGGTTTAAGTTCTCCTGTAATTCCTTGGTTATAACCGGTATAGAATTGATAAACTCTTTGTCTTGATCTGTTAGCTCCTCCTCTTTGTAACCTGGCACCTTGCCATCAAAATATTTGTGGGTAAGCACAAGGGCTCTGTTTACAAAGTTCCCGTAAATGGCTACAAGCTCGCTGTTGTTGCGTGCTTGAAAATCTTTCCAGGTAAAGTCGTTGTCTTTGGTTTCAGGAGCGTTGGCGCAGAGCACATATCTGAGTACATCTTGTTGGCCCTGGAACTGCTCAAGATAATCCTCAAGCCATATAGCCCAGTTGCGTGAGGTGGAGATTTTATCTCCCTCCAGATTAAGGAACTCGTTGGCCGGCACATTCTCCGGAATTATGTACCCTCCTGCGTGCCCTTTAAGCATAGCCGGAAATACTATGCAATGGAAGACTATGTTGTCTTTGCCAATAAAGTGGATAAGACGGGTGTCGTTGCTTTTCCACCACTGCTCCCAACTATCGGGTAGAAGCTCCTTAGTGTTTGAGATATAGCCAATTGGGGCATCAAACCACACATACAGAACTTTGCCTTCGCCCCCTTCAACCGGTACCGGAACTCCCCAATCCAAATCGCGGGTTACGGCTCTTGGTTTGAGTCCGCCATCCAACCAGCTCTTGCACTGTCCGTAAACATTTGTCTTCCACTCCTTATGCCCCTCTATTATCCACTCTTTAAGCCAAGGCTCATATTGGTCTAATGGTAAAAACCAATGTTTTGTACTCTTTTTTATAGGTCTCTCTCCGCTTAGTTTGGAGTGTGGCTCTATAAGTTCATCCGGGCTGAGGGTGCTGCCGCACTTTTCGCACTGGTCTCCGTATGCATCTGGGTTTCCGCACTTTGGGCAGGTCCCAACTATATATCTGTCTGCCAAAAACACCTTTGCAACTGGGTCATAAAACTGCTCGCTCTCCTGCTCTATAAACTTGCCCTGCTTGTACATATTCATAAAGAACTCGGCTGCAGTTTGGGCGTGAATCTTTGAGCTTGTTCTGGAGTAGATGCTGAAACTTATTCCAAATCTGTGGAAAGAGTCTTTTATAACTGCGTGGTACTTATCTACAATCTGCTGCGGTGTGCAACCCAATTCCTTGGCTTTGAAGGTAATAGGAACGCCGTGTTCATCGCTTCCGCAAATGTAGAGAACCTCTTCTCCTCTGAGCCTCAGATACCTTACATAAATATCTGCCGGCACATATACTCCGGCCAAATGGCCTATGTGTACACTTCCGTTGGCGTAAGGCAAAGCTGCCGTAATAAGGTGTCTTTTGAACTTTTTATCCATAATCAAATCATTTTCTATGCAAACTTGGCTGCTCGGAGCAGCTCTTTTTTTACCTCCGTAAGATGCTGCAACTGCTCTGCAATCTCTTGTGAGTGCTCGCTCGGCGTACTTTGAAGTGTTGCTGTAAGTTCCTTAATTTTAAGGTCTATCACCTTTGATTTATAAACATATATTGTGCGCGGAAGAGATACATTAAGGGTATCTTTCTCCTTTGCCACCGAGCTTTTTATTTTCTCGCTCCTAAAGTTGAAGGAGGGGGAGAGTATTGCAAGTGCCGCCTTTGCAACATCCTGCTCCATACTTGCCATAAAGTGTCTCTCAATTTCGGTGGCACTTGCCGCCGATTGGGTTATTGAAAAATACTCCTGGTATATTTTTCTCAGTACAGAATCTGTAATCTCCAATCCGTCCTGCTCCAGTGAATTTTTTATATACTCTTCTACGGTTGGCTCATAAACCTGTTCCTCTCCAACCTTGGAATTAAGAATGTTACGCATCCTCTCCCTTCCGTAGCGGAGCAGAAAGTAGAGCAAATCCTGCTCGCTTCTGTAAAGCTCCTTTGCCGCTCTCTCTCTGCTGCCGGCCTTTGCCGCTGCGGCAACTTTGGCAGCAGCAGCGGCTCTCTCTCTTGCCGCGGCGGCGTATGATTGGCTGTAGGTTGTTTGGATGCTCTTCTGAATCCTATCAGAACGCAGTTGTGCAACCTTTTCAGTCAGGCTCTCCTGCGGAATGCCAAGTAGCTTGGCACCTGTTCTGGTGTAGGAAGAGCGTATGCCGATATCCTCAACCATAGAGATACTTAGCGCAATCTCATTTATCATCTTTCCCTCCTTGAAAGGATCTGAAGCAATCTCTTTTGAGAGAGTTCTGTGTTGATAGAGAATAAAATCCTCTTCGGCATTTGAGAGGAACTCCTCTATCTGCTCTTGCGTATGTTTTCTTGCAAAGGAATCGGGGTCGTCGCCATCGGGAATAAGAGCAACTTTAACATCCATTCCCTTTTCCAAAAACATATTTATTCCTTTAAGTGAAGCACTTATGCCGGCCTTATCTCCATCGTAGATTATTGTAACTTTTGGAGAGAAGCGTTTTATAAGCAATACCTGCTCCTCTGTAAGTGCGGTGCCGCAACTTGCCACAACATTCTTTATTCCGGCCTGATGGAGAGAGATTACATCTGTGTAACCCTCTACGAGATAGCAGTTTTTCTTTTGGGCAATGGTACTCTTAGACTCGTAAAGCCCGTAGAGAACTCTCTTTTTTGAATAGACTTGGCTCTCCGGAGAGTTCATATACTTTACGGGGCTCTTCTCCGCACTCATTATTCTGCCTCCAAAGGCAACCACCTTGCCTGTTACTGAGCGTATTGGAAAGATTACCCTCTCGTTGAACTTATCTGTTATCTGCCCAGCAAAGGGGCCATCCTCCTTTTGTGTAACAAGCCCAAGCTCAAGCAGAAACTCCTTTTTGTAGCCTCGGCTTATGGCATCTTTGTAGAGGCTGTCTCGCTCCATATTGGCATAGCCGAGCAAGAACTCTCTTATGATAGACTCTTGGAACTTCCTCTCTTTGAAGTATGTAAGCCCCACTGCCTGCCCCTCCTGGCTCTCAAAAAGCGCCTTGGTAAAGAACTTTTGGGCGTAGTCGTTTATAATCAGAAGAGACTGCTGATGGTTTCTGCTCGCAACCTCTTCTGCACTCTCTACGCTCTCCCTAACCTCTATTCCATACTTTTGCCCCAAGTATTTAAGAGCCTCTACATAGCTCATCTGCTGGTGGTTCATAAGGAATGTTATGGCGTTGCCCTTCTCGTGGCAGCCAAAGCAGTTGTAATATTGGCGGGTAGGTGAGACGTGGAAGCTCGGAGTCTTCTCCTGGTGGAATGGGCAACAAGCAACATAATCGGAGCCACGCCTTTTAAGGGGGATGAAATCTCCGATTACCTGCACAATATCTACTGCATCCTTGATTGCAGCTATAGTTGCCTGATCAACCATACTACGGCCCTGCCTCTGTTGTTACGGCTATTCGCTTAGATTCTTGATGGCCTCTCTGACTTTGGCCTCAATCTCCTCGCAGAGTTCTGGATTATCTCTAAGAAGCTGTTTTACAGCCTCGCGGCCCTGAGCAAGTTTGGAATCGTTGTAGCTGAACCAGCTGCCGCTCTTTTTGATAATATCCAAATCTACACCAAGGTCAACAATCTCGCCAACCTTTGAGATTCCCTCTCCATAAACAATGTCAAACTCAGCTTTGCGGAATGGCGGAGCCATCTTGTTCTTTACAATCTTCACTCTGGCTCTGTTACCCATTGCCTCTTCTCCGTCTTTAAGCTGATTGAGCTTTCTAACATCCAATCTTACAGAGGCGTAGAACTTTAGGGCATTACCGCCGGTGGTAGTCTCAGGATTGCCGAACATTATGCCAATCTTCTCTCTTAGCTGATTGATGAATATGCAGCAAGTATTGGTTTTGCTGATGTTTGCAGTGAGCTTTCTGAGGGCCTGGCTCATAAGCCTTGCCTGAAGCCCCATTTTGCTGTCTCCCATCTCTCCCTCTATCTCCGCTTTTGGAGTAAGGGCTGCAACTGAATCTATTACAACAATATCCACAGCGCCGGAGCGAATAAGGCTGTCTGCAATCTCAAGTGCCTGCTCGCCATTATCCGGCTGGGAGATAAGCAGCGTATCTACATTCACTCCAAGTTTTTTGGCGTATGTGCGGTCAAAGGCGTGCTCCGCATCTATAATTGCTGCAATGCCCCCAATCTTCTGGGCTTCAGCTATTGCGTGTATTGCAAGCGTGGTTTTTCCGCTACTCTCCGGCCCAAAAATTTCAATTACTCTGCCTCTCGGATAACCTCCTATTCCAAGGGCGTGATCCAAAGATATTGAACCGGAAGGGATTATGGAAACATCAAACTTTGGCTGATCTCCCAACTTCATAATTGTCCCCTTGCCAAAATCCTTCTCAATTTTGTCTAATGTTGCTTGTAAGGCTTTAAGTTTCTCAACATTAACATTTTCATTCAGCTCTGCTGCCTTCTCTTGGGCAGCTCCTTTCTCTTTTGCCATAATCTTAAACTTTATTGGTGTATAACTTTACAAAGATACTCATTTGTTATAGCCAAATGCAAAAAAAATATTACTTTTGTTAGACTTGTGCAAGAATTTAAGATGAACCTCTCTGATACTATAAATCCTGATGCAGAGCGCTCTCTTCCTCCAAGAAAAGAGGTGCTGTTGGGTAAAACTTTGCCCGAGTTGGAAAAAATTTGTGCGGAGTTGGGTTTGCCCTCCTTTGCTCCCCTCCAGATTGCAGATTGGCTATATGTGAAAAGGGTAGATTCCTTTGAACGGATGACTAATATCTCGCAGCGTAGCCGTAGCCTCCTAAAAGAGAAATATAGAGTGGGAAAGTTAATGCCTCAGGCTCAGGCGCTCTCCCAAGATGGAACTAAAAAGTACCTCTTCCATTGTACCTCTGATGAGGGGGAAAGCACTTACATAGAGACGGTTATGATACCGGATAGGGATAGAACAACCGTATGTGTTTCATCTGAGGCAGGTTGCCGTATGGGGTGCCGCTTCTGTATGACAGGGAGGCAGGGGTTCCACGGCCGTCTATCGGTGGCTCATATACTCTCCCAGATTTTCTTTATCGCTGAGGCAGAAGAGCTTACAAATGTTGTTTTTATGGGAATGGGAGAGCCTTTGGATAATTTGGATAATGTGCTTGCCGCCATTAGGATACTTACAGCAAGCTGGGGGTGCGGATGGAGTCCAAAGCGCATAACACTCAGCACAATAGGGGTAAATGCCACAGATGAGAATGCAGATAAAATCTCTCCGTTAGAGAGGTTTCTCAAAGAGAGCGATGTCCATTTGGCTATAAGCCTGCACAATCCATTCTCTGCAGAGAGAGAGAGCATAATGCCGGCAGAACATAAACACCCCCTCAGCAAAACTATGGAGATAATCCGCAAGTTTGACTTTTCCGGCCAGAGAAGAGTGAGTTTTGAGTATATAATGTTTGAGGGGCTTAACGATTCCAAACGCCACGCAGATGCACTCTCTCAGTTGCTAAAAGGGCTTAGGTGCAGAGTTAATCTGATACGTTTCCACGATATTGGAGATACCGTTTTCAAAAGCTCTTCCGAGCCTGTAATTGAGAGCTTTAAGAAGCGGTTGGAGGCTGCCGGAGTGGTTGTTACGGTGCGCGCATCGAGAGGAGAGGATATTGCCGCAGCTTGCGGAATGTTAAGCGGCCAAAAGAGCGAAAACTCTTTCCGTAGTAATAAATATAGGCGTAAATTAAGAAGAAGATAAACAGATATGCTAAAGAAGATTGTAATACTGGCCATTGTTGCGCTATCTGCCGTATTTAGCTCAACGATAGTCCTTTACGGGCAAGAATCAAAAGGCCAAATCAATTTAGGGCAGCATAAAAAGGATATTAAAGTTGGGCTTGTGCTTTGCGGCGGAGGCGCCAAAGGTGTCTCACACATTGGAGTTATAAAGAGGCTTGAGGAGCTTCAGATAAAGCCCGACCTTATAGTTGGTACTTCTATGGGTGCGCTTGTGGGAGGCTTATATGCAATGGGTTACGACTCAAAGCAGATGGATTCTATTGTTACAACTGCTGATTGGGACCATCTTTTATCTGATAATGTTAAACGCTCTGATGTTGGCTTTTCTAAAAAGCAAGCGGACGATATGTTTTTCCTCAATATCCCATTCTACAGCTTAAAAAAGGGTGGAGTAGAGAGAGCTCAGAAAGAACCTAAAGAGATAAACCTGCTTAAAGCCTTGCCGGGTGGTTTTGTTAGCGGAAAAAATGTGCTAAATCTGCTTAACGGATTGGCAATAGGGTATCAAGATTCAATGAGCTTCAATAAATTGCCAATACCATTTGCCTGCATAGCCACAGATTTGGCTACGGGAGATGAAGTGGTTCTGGATCACGGTCATCTGCCGCTTGCAATGCGTGCAAGTATGGCTATTCCGGGCTTCTTTGCACCTGTTACGATAGATGGTAAAGTGCTTGTAGATGGGGGAGTTGTGAATAATTTTCCGGTAGATGTGGCAAGAAAGATGGGAGCCGATATTATTATTGGCGTAGATGTGCAGACCGATTTGGCAGATGCCTCCGAGTTGAAATCTATAGATGCGGTGCTGCTGCAGCTTATAGGGTTGCTCGGCAATGAAAAATTTAATGAGAACAAACAGAATGTAGATATTTATATGCATCCCGATGTCTCTAAGTATGGTACACTCAGTTTTACCGCGGAGGCTGTGGACTCTCTGCTTGTGAATGGCTATAAGGCTGCTTTAGAGAGAGAGGATGTTTTAGTGGCTCTTAGCAAGCTACTTGGCGAAAAGTATGGGCCGGAGTACAATAAAAAAATGAAGAACTCCTATAACTATCTTTTTAAGGTAGATAAAATTGAACTAAATGGAGTAGATGCAGTAGATAGAAATTGGCTTTTGAAATCTGCAGGACTTGAGGAAGGTACAGAAATTTCCGGAGAGCAGATAGATAGGGCAATCTCTATTTTTAATGGAACTCAGGCCTTTTCGCAAGTAACTTTTTGGCTTGAAAAGCAACCTTTTACTACAGATTCTGCGGATAGTTACATTCTGAAGTTCAACTTTGAAAAAGGGGCACCAAGTATGGTAAGCATTGGTGCTCGATACGATTCAGAAGAGGCAGCAGCAATGCTTTTGCGCATAGGAATTCATCAATATACTTTCCAAGGTTCGCGTGCGGAACTTACTGCAAGAATGAGTTTCAATCCATATATTAAGTTAGGTTACAGCTATGTATTCCGTACCTTCCCGCGCCTTGAAATTAACTATATGTTTGGTAAAAAGGATGTGAATATCTATAGCGACAAAGAGGCTAAAAACAATATTAACTTTATCTACAACGGTATTGAGGCAGATTTAGCTAACATTAAGTATATGAGGAATTTTTATGGCCGATCCGGTGTGAGATTAGATATTTACAACTTTACAAGATTCTTAAATAAAGAAGGTGCTGTTCCATCACTCAAAGCAAGGAGTTATCTCTCTTTGTTTGCGGAGGGAATTATGGATAACAGAGATGAAAAATATTTCCCAACCAGAGGAAGCTATCTAAAGGCAGATGCCTCCTATGCTATACTCGGTTTTCATTCAGGTTTTCAGAGTTTTACCTCCTTTATGCTAAGTTTTTCCACAAATGTAACTCTTGGTAGAGGTTTTGTTCTAACACCGCACATCTATTCCAGAATCAATATTCGCAATAAGCACGAGCTTCCATTCTATAATTTTGTAGGCGGCTCAGAAGCAGGTAGATATGTGCCACATCAGATACCATTCATAGGTATAAACTACGCCAATGCACTTGATAATGCTGTAACAGTGCTCAGAACAGATTTGAGAAAGCAGTTTAGTAAAAAGCATTATGTATCACTTATGGCTAACTATTTACGCAATGGAACGAGTGCAGATAAGATGATAAGTACAGATTATAAAGGGTTCTGGGGATTCGGCCTGCAGTATGCCTACAATGCCAAGGTTGGGCCGCTCTCGTTCAATCTCCATTGGAGCGATTACAACAAGAAAAAAGTTGGAGTATATGTCTCACTGGGATACTTCTTTTAATTCGGCAGTTGCAGCCCTTATGGCGGAGTGCTCTAAAAGGGAGCTTAGCCGCGTAATGGCAATAGAAAAATTGCAGCGTAGATTAGATGCGCAAGTTCCTTTTACTGAGGTAGAGCGGGCGGTCTCAAAACTTGTGGAAGAGGGCTACATCAGCGATGTCCGCTTTGCTGCCGCCTTTACTCGCGATAAGCTCAACTTTTCCGGCTGGGGCCCAAA
>CADBUS010000028.1 GCA_902797895.1 uncultured Bacteroidia bacterium
AACATACGGAGCTCCCTACAATTTGGTTATAGGTCTTATTGCCGGAGGAGATACTGCCATAAGAAAGGCGGTGGAGAATGCAGAAGACGATCCTGATGCAGGCTGGGCAGATTTGCAAAAGTTCAACATAGGCGGCTACGACTCTTTGGTAGGGGTGGCTGCCAGCGGCTCTACTCCATACGTAGTAGGGGCTTGCGCAAAGGCAAGGGAGCAGGGGCTTTTAACCGCCTGCATAACCTGCAACCCAGGTGCAAGTGTGGCAAAGGTGGTGGATATTCCAATAGTGGCAGTAGTGGGGCCGGAGTTTGTAACAGGCTCTACCAGAATGAAATCTGGTACAGCGCAAAAGCTCATTCTGAATATGATATCAACCTCTGCAATGATAAAGCTCGGCCACGTAAAGGGCAATAAGATGGTGGATATGCAGCTGAGCAACAATAAGTTGGTAGATAGGGGCACCAAAATGATTATGGATGAAACCGGTATCGCCGAGTATAACAAGGCCAAAGAGTATCTGCTCAAATATGGCTCTGTGCGCAGCGCGGTAGATGCTTATAAGAGAGGAGAATAATAGTAATCGCGATAGAAATGGCCTACTCATCTAAACTCTTGGAACAGGCTGTGGAGCAGTTTAATTCCCTCCCGGGCATAGGTAAAAAGAGTGCTTTAAGAATGGCTCTTTTTATGCTCAAGCAGCCTATGGAGAATGTGGAGAAGTTTGCCTCCTCAATACTCTCTCTCTCAAAAAATATATGTCATTGCCCTCAGTGCAATATGATTGCAGATTCGCCGCTCTGCCCGCTCTGTTCAGATAGCCGCAGAAACCATTCGCTTATCTGCGTTGTGGAGAGTGCGAGGGATGTGCTCAGCATAGAGAATACCGGCAAGTACAATGGCCTCTATCACGTGTTGGAGGGGATAATCTCTCCTATGGACGGCGTAGGCCCTTCTGATTTGCCTATCAAGGAGTTAGAAGATAGAATCGTGCAAGGTGGTGTAGATGAGGTAATTCTGGCTCTCTCTACAAGTATGGAGGGAGAAACAACCTCTCTCTTTATTTACAATCGCATTAAAAAGTATAATATACAGGTTACTACAATTGCAAGGGGAATAGCTTTTGGAGACGATTTGGAATATACAGACGAGCTATCTCTTGCAAAATCCATAGAGAACAGGCAGCCCTTTAAGAATCTCTAAATTATTTTTGTACCTTTGTGGAGTGATAAAGATATTCTACAAATCAAAGGGGCAGATTCATACAACATCTGAGGCTAATCAGCTGAGGGATTCTCTCGGCTTTGACGATGTTTTGTGGATAGATCTGTTTGAAGCGGAAAAGGCTGAAACAGAGGTGGTAGAGGAGTTTTTGGAGACCACGCTCCAGAGTAGGGCACAGGCGGAGGAGATTGAGAGTTCATCTCGCTATTCAGAGACAGACAACTCAATTTTTGCCAATACAGACTTTATCACCCCGGGTGGCGAAACCGGTTACAAAGAGGAGAGTGTCTCTTTTGTAATATCTGAGGGAGTGCTTGTTACAACACGCCAAGCCCCTTTGAGAACCATTACAGATTTCCAGCGCAGAATGCTCTACTCCTCCTACTCATACAAACTCTATCCAACAGGCTATCACATCTTTGTATCTATTATGGAGAATCGTGTAGATTTGGATGCAGATATGATTGAGCTTATGGCCAAAGAGATAGAGAGCTTTGGGCGCAACGTGAATGTGGGCGGCAAGGTTAGCGAGAGCTTCCTGCTCAATATCAATAAGATGCAGGAGAATACAATGATGGTTAGAGAGAATATTGTAGATAAACAGAGAATTGTTACAGCTCTCATCCGCAGCGATAAGTTCCCAAGCGATATTCGTCCTCGTTTGGATGTGCTTGTAAACGATATAGCATCTTTGCTCAACCATACCACATTCAATTTTGAAAGGCTTGAGTATCTGCAAAATACGGTACTTGGTCTTATCAATCTCGATCAGAATAAAATTATGAGGGTGCTTACATTTGTATCGCTGCTATTTATGCCGCCAACCCTCATTTCCGGAATATATGGTATGAATATCAAACTCCCTATTTTTGGAGAGGAGTTTCTTTTAAGAGATTTCGGTGTGGTTATTTTTGTAATGGTGCTATCGGTGATAATTGCCTCTATTATCTTCAAAAACAGGAGGTTGATAAAGTAAAAACACTACATAAAACCACAACATACAAATCCGAACTACTCATACTTACAGCGTAAATTCTCAAAAAAATATATGAAAAAATTAACACTTATTGCAATGGTTGGTGCTTTACTAAGCGGCGTTGCGTGCACCTCAGATGGGGGAGCTGATAAAAAGAGCGAAAACTTTATAGGCAGGCAGGAGATTGCCTTGAACTCAGACCTTATGACTCCGGAGGCTCTTTGGGCAATGGGAAGAATTGGCGGAGTGCAAGTAAGCCCTAATGGGGAGAAGATTCTCTACAATGTATCCTACTATAGCGTAGCGGAGAACAAGAGCCATACGGTAATATACCTTATGAATGCAGACGGCTCTGATAATAAGATGATTACAAAATCGGCAAAGAGCCAGAGCTCTGCTGTTTGGGTAGATGGTGGCAATAAGATAGCCTATCTCAGCAGCGAGGATGGCACCTCCTCTGTATGGGTAATGAATGCAGATGGCACAGCAGCCTCCAAAATGACAGGAGCAAAAGATAGCAATGGCGCAGAGCTTGAAATAGAGGGCTTTAAGTTCTCTCCGGATGGCAAAAAGATTCTGCTTATAGCTCAAATTCCTTACACAGGCTCTGTGATAAGGGGCAGCGAGAAATATTCAGATTTGCCATCTACCACCGGCCTTATTGTAACAGATGTAATGCACAAGCATTGGGATGAGTGGGTTGAGACTATTCCGCATCCGTTTCTGGCAGATGTAGAGGGTACAAAACTCTCTAATATAAAGGATATTATGGAGGGAGAGCCATTTGAGTGCCCTATGAAGCCTTTTGGTGGAGAGGAGCAACTTGCCTGGAGCCCCGACAGCAAAAAAATAGCCTATTCATCTAAGAAGATGACCGGCCTCGATTATGCAGTTTCTACAGATTCAGATATTTATGAGTATGATGTAGAGAGCGGTAAAACCGTAAATCTCTGCAAACCTGAGGGATATGTAAGGCCGCAGGTGCAGTATGACCTCTCTTTGGAGCATCAGCAGGTGAACAAACCTTATAAGGGTGCAGATGGTAAGGTTGTAGATTGTAATATGGGTTACGATTCCAATCCGGCTTACAGCCCCGATGGTAAGTATATTAGCTGGCTCAGTATGGAGCGCGATGGCTATGAGAGCGATCGCAACCGCCTCTGCGTTCTCAACAGAGAGAGCGGTGCAAAGAGCTATCTTACAGAGAGTTTTGAGAGTGGGGTAGATGACTTTATCTGGGCAGATAATCAAAACCTCTATTTTATAGGTGTTTGGCACGGCAAAACCCAAATCTATAAGACCGATTTGGCTGCCAATGTAACCAAGATTACCGAGGGGCAGCACGACTATGCCTCTTTGGCTCTTGCAGGCGGCAAGCTGATAGCAAAACGCCACTCAATGGAGGTGCCGGATGATATTTACTCTGTAGATACCGCTACAGGTGAGGCAGTTGCAATAACAAAGGAGAATGAGCACATACTCTCAAAACTCGCTACTGCAAAGGTTGAGGAGCGTTGGACTAAAACCACAGATGGCAAGCAGATGTTAAGCTGGGTTATCTATCCTCCTCATTTTGACGCCAATAAGAAATATCCTACACTGCTCTTCTGCGAGGGTGGGCCGCAATCGCCTGTGAGCCAGTTCTGGAGCTACAGATGGAATTTCCAGATTATGGCAGCTAACGGCTACATAATAATTGCCCCTAACCGCCGCGGCCTGCCGGGCTTTGGAATGGAGTGGTTGGAGCAGATTAGTGGAGATTATGCAGGGCAGTGTATGAAGGACTATCTCTCTGCAATAGACGATATTGCAAAGGAGCCATACGTAGATAAGGATAGGCTTGGTTGCGTGGGAGCCAGCTTTGGCGGCTTCTCCGTATATTGGCTTGCCGGCAATCACAACAAGCGTTTCAAAGCCTTTATTGCTCACGATGGTATATTCAACGAGGTACAGCAATATGTTGAGACAGAGGAGATGTGGTTTGCAAACTGGGATACCGGCGGAGCATTCTGGAACAAGAGCGTAAACAACGCTGCCGGCAGTATATATACCCACTCGCCTCACACATACGTAGATAAGTGGGATACTCCTATACTCTGCATACACGGAGAGAAGGATTACAGAATACTTGCCTCACAGGGAGAGAGCGCGTTCAATGCAGCAAGAATGAGAGGAATAGAGGCAGAACTTCTGCTCTATCCTAATGAAAACCACTGGGTTCTCAAACCACAAAATGGAATCCTCTGGCAGCGCACATTCTTTGAGTGGTTAGACAAGTATCTTAAAAAGTAATATATGAGTTATATGAGCCGCTCTGAACCTTTGAGCAAGAGCAAAAATTGCGGCTATTCGCGCTCGCTTGTGGCACTTGCAGCCTGCCTTGGTTGTGGCTTCTTTGGGGTAACAATGTTCTTCTGGGGCTCAATGCTACCCACTATAGGAGAGAGCATTACAGGAGTGGATAATCTCCCTTGGGTGCTTACCGGCGGAATTATTGCAGGTACGGCAATATGCGGTGCGGTTATGGACCGCTATGGCTACAAATGGCTCTTGGTACTCAGTTCATTGGCTCTTGCTTGCGGATTGAGCGGCTTTATCTTTACTCAAAATTTACCACTGCTCTGCCTATCAACCTTTTTGATAGGTGCCGGCGGAGGAGTTCTAAATAGTGAAACAATAGCCATTATATCAGATATTTATGACGATTCAAAGCGTGGCTCAATGCTCAGTATTCTTGGCGGAAGCTACTGCTTGGGCTCTCTGCTTTGGACAATAATCTGCCGCCTGCTGGTATATGATTACACCTTGCCAATGAAATGGTCTGCAATAGTAATCGCCCTCTTTGCGCTACTCTTTGTTTTTATAAAATTTCCTCCGGCAAAGCTCTCAAAAGGAGAGGGGCCTTCTCTACTACAATCTCTCAAACTACTTAAATACAATATATTGGCATTAGTTGCCCTGCTACTCTTTTTCCAAGGAGCATTGGAGGCGGTAAGTGCCAATTTCTCAACATCTTACTATACCTTTTTTGCAGATGGAATAGGGCTTGATATGGCTCTTACATCACTTATATTTATGACTGTGGGAATGGCGGTAGGCCGCTTTACCCTTCCGCTTTGTATGAAGGTTGGGGGAAATGTGCTCTCCATATACCTCTTTTTGTTCATAGCACTATGCGGCGTGCTACTGCAGCTCTTTATGCCAATCAACAATATAGCCGCCTTTGCATCAATGACTTTAATAGGTTTTGGAACAGGCGCAACCGCCCCTGTGGTTTTCAATTACTTGGGTAAAGTATTCAAACGCTATTCAGGTGCAGCGGTCTCTATCTCTGTGATAATAGCTCAGATAGGTATGCTTATAGGCAACTATGGGATAGGCCGCTCAGGTATGTTCCGTCTCTTTCCGCTTGTAATGGTGCTGCTTATTGCCGCAGTAATGGCCATCTTCCCATTTGTGGTACGCAGTTCACAAACCCCACCCTCCAACAA
>CADBUS010000029.1 GCA_902797895.1 uncultured Bacteroidia bacterium
AAAGGAAGCTGGGCGCCCACGCCCGTAAGTGGGAGGGGCCCAAATGACAAGAGAAAATTGAAATTAATATTTTTAATTATGAATATATCTAAGGATAAGGTAGTTAGCCTAAGTTACACACTAACTGTAAATGGCAAGCAGATTGAGCAGGTTAATGCAACAGAGCCGCTCAGATTTATATTCGGCGGTGGAATGTTGCTTCCAAAATTTGAAGCTAACTTGCTGGATAAGAAGGTTGGAGATAGCTTTGAGTTTGAGCTTGAAGCTGCTGATGCCTACGGAGTACACAATCCTAATATGGTTGTAGATTTGCCTCTTAATATGTTTGAGATGGATGGCAAAATAGATTACGAGATTATAAAGGAGGGTAATATACTCCCTATGCAGGATAAGAACGGCAACAGAATGAACGGTTGCATTAAGGAGGTTAAAAGCATTGAGGGTGTGGTTGTTATGGACTTCAACCATCCTCTTGCAGGAGAGACTCTCCACTTTAAGGGCAAGGTTGAGGAGGTTAGAGAGGCTACAGAAAAGGAGCTTACAGAGGGGCTTTACGGAGAGAAGATTGCACACAACTGCTCAGAGGGTGGTTGTAGCAGCTGCGGCGGCGGTTGCCACTAAAACTCCATCCAAGGCGGAGGAGACAATGCCACCGGAATAACCGGCACCCTCGCCACAAGGATAGAGATTTTTAAGAGTTATATGTTGCAGAGTTTGGGCATCACGCGGTATTCTTACCGGCGATGAAGTTCTGGATTCTACTGCAAGCAGCAGAGATTGAGAGGTGTAATAGCCTCTCATCTTTTTATCAAACAGTGGAAATGCCTTACGCAGCCTCTTGGCTACAAAATCTGGCAAAACCTCTCTTAAATCTGCACTATAAGCCCCTGGTTTGTAAGAAGTTTCCGGCAGGGTGGCAGAGAGCTTCCCCTTTACAAAATCATCCATTCTCTGCGCAGGAGCCTTAAGCGTTCCACCATTATGCAGAGCAATTCCCCTCTCAATCTTCTGCTGGAATCTAAGCACCCTGAGAGGGTTTGTGGCAGAGCTCTCCAAATCTTCTGAAGAAATTGGCACATCCTCCGGCTCTATTGAGGTAACAATGCCGGCATTGGCCCACTTGGAGCTGCGAGCGGAGTTGCTCATACCGTTGAGTACCACCTCTTTCTCTGCAGTAGCCGAGGGGAGCAAAATTCCGCCGGGGCACATACAAAATGAGAATACACCCCTACCATCTACCTGTGTAACAAGCGAATACTCAGCAGGAGGAAGATACTTGCTCTGATTGCCATACTGAATCTGATTTATAAGCTGCTGCGGATGTTCCGCCCTAACTCCAAGGGCAAACCCCTTTGGTTGCAGAGGCCACCCCTTGCGAGCAAAGAGTTCATATATATTTACGGCAGAGTGCCCACAAGCCAAAATAACCTTCTCCGCCTCAAATGCCACCTCTTTAACTCCAATAGCCTGCGCGCCATTATTACGCTGCTCAAACTCTGTAACAGAGCATATTGCACGCCACTTTCCGCAACTACCTGTGGCAGATTCATACTCTAAATCTTCCACTTTGGTATTGAAATGCACCTCTCCTCCATACTCTATTATACAGCGGCGCATAGCCTCAATTATTGCAGGGAGAGCATTGCTTCCAATATGTGGGTGGGCATCAATAAGTATGGAGGCATCTGCCCCAAACTCCACAAACATTTTAAGCAGAGCTTTTACATCCCCCTTTTTTGTGGAACGCGTATAGAGCTTGCCATCTGAAAATGTGCCTGCTCCCCCCTCGCCAAAGCAGTAGTTGGATTCCGGATTTACCTCCTTCCCCAAGTTAAGCAGAGCGGTATCCCTCTTTCTGGCGTGTACATCTTTACCTCTCTCCAATATAATGGGTTTGAGGCCGTTGCGCAAGAGAGTGAGGGCGGCAAAAAGCCCTGCCGGCCCTGCTCCTATTATAATTACAGGCTTGGAGCGGCTGCAATCCTTATATGGAGGAAGCTCTTTTTCCATTGGCAAGGGCTCCCCTTTAAGATAAATCTCTACCCTATATTTTATGGCAACTTTGCCGCAGCGAGCATCTATTGAGCGGCGTAATACATTTATATGCTGTACCTTATCTTTAGATACCGAACAAGCGGCAGCGCATTTGAGAAGCAACTCCGCACTGCCTTGGCTCTCCTGTGACTTGAACTGAATCTCTAACTCTCTCATATCGCCATAGAGCCGGCCCTTGGAACAGCCGGTGCATCAAGCGGACAGAACTCCCCTGCCCTATATTTATAAAGGCCGCATATAGCAATCATAGCAGCATTGTCTGTGGTAAATCTGAACTCCGGAATAAAGGTCTGCCACCCTCTTTTGACTCCCTCGTCATAAACCCTTTGGCGTAGAGCAGAGTTGGCAGAAACCCCTCCTCCTATAGCCACTCTTGTAATGCCGGTCTGCTTGACAGCCAAAATCAGCTTTTTCATAAGTATGTCTATAAGAGCCTTTTGGAAGCCGGCACAAATATCTGCCCTGTTCTGTTCTATAAAATCCGGCTGCTCGGCTATTCTATCTCTTAGGAAATAGAGCAGAGAGGTCTTTATTCCGCTGAAACTGTAATCCAACCCCTGTATATTAGGAAGATTAAATTTGAATCTCTCCGCATCTCCTTCTTTTGCAAGTTTATCTATTATAGGCCCTCCCGGATAGCCAAGTCCCATCATCTTTGAACATTTGTCAAATGCCTCTCCCACAGCATCATCTATTGTTTGGCCAAGAATCCTGAAGCTATATTCACTATCCACCTGCACTATCTGAGTATGGCCGCCCGATACCAACAGAGTTAAAAACGGAAAGGCCGGAATCGGCTTCTCTATCCCCTTCTCTTTTATAAGGCAAGAGAGTATATGCCCTTGCAAGTGATTAACCTCCACCAGCTTACACCCAAGAGAAATAGCCATACCCTTTGCAAAAGAGGTTCCCACCAACAGAGAGCCCAGCAGCCCTGGCCCTCTCGTAAACGCAATGGCATCTATATCTTTCATCTGAATACCGGCACTCTTAATTGCTTTATCCACAACAGGCACAATATTCAAAAGATGAGCTCTGGAGGCAAGCTCAGGCACCACTCCGCCATACTGGCGATGCACCTCTTGGCTTGCTATCACATTGGAAATCAGATACTCATCTTTGAGTACCGCAACAGATGTATCATCGCAAGAAGACTCTATGCCAACTATTATATCGCTCATAGCGGGCAAATTTAACAATTATTACCCCCATAAAAAAGTGGAGAAATTATAGGATTATATCAAAACAGATTCTAACTTTGTAGATTAGCAAGCCTTTAAGTATGCAGAGGACACTAAAATACATAGGTTGGGTAATAAGCGGTCTTATAGCCCTTGTGCTAATACTGTATCTGCTGTTCCAGATTCCGTTATTCCAGACCTGGGCCGGCAAAAAGGCTCTTGCCATACTTACCAAGGATATAGATGCGCAGATAGATGTTAGCAGGGTTAAGATAGTATTTTTCAACAAGTTGGAAATAGATGACTTTTCAATAGTCTCCCAAGATACTCTTGTGTATGCAAAGAGCGCGAATGCAAGACTGAGCCTTAAAGGGCTACTCTCAAAGCAGCTGAGCATAAATTCCGTTAAGGTATCTGACGGAGTTTTCAATCTTATTAAAGAGAGCGATTCTACAACCAATTTGAGCAGAATCTTTCCGCCTAAAGAGAAACAGAGCAAAGGCAATACCAATATAGCACTCAAAAAGATAGAGGTAGAAGGGTTCAGATTCAATCTGCTAAATCCCTTTGGCAAAAGCCAATATGTGGAGGGCAAAATAGATTGGAGAGATTTTCACGCTCGCGATATTACCGTTAAGGCCACCGATTTTGAGTATGCAAAAGATACAATACGGGCAAAGATTGCGAGAATAAGCCTTACTGAGCAAAAAAGCGGAGCCAATGTAAAGGAGATAAGCGGAAGTTTTGAGGCAAGCAACAACTTTGCAACCCTTGGCAATGCTCTTATAAATCTAAATAACAGCAAATTAAAGCCGGAATTTCTAACTTTCAGATTTGATGATACAAAGGCATTTAACAACTTTGTAGAGCAGGTGCAGATAGAGGCTAAATTCAAAAGCAGTTATCTTGAATTTGCAGACCTCGGCTACTTTGCGGCTCTCTTTTTGGGCTCAGATTTAGCACTTAACTTTGATACGCAGGTAAAGGGAACAATAAACAATTTGCACGTAAAGAATTTGAGCGCAACAAACAAGGGAGGGCTTACACACATATCGTTGAGCAATCTGAATTTGAACGGTTTGCCGAATGCCGCAAATACTAAGATAAGTGCAGATATAAACAATATTACAACCAACGGAAAAGACCTTGCAGATATTCTTACCACCTTTACTCCAAGCGGCAAAAAGATAGATTATCTTGCCAATCTGCCGGATTACAGCACTTTCCAATATAGCGGCACTTTAGGCGGCAAAATTTCCAACCTCCAGATTCAGGGGAGCTTAACCAACGGAAACGGAGTGGCAAATGTAAAGGGTTATGTAAATACAGGGGTGGCAAAAGGCAGCAATACAGAGCTTTATATGGCACTCAACACAGAGAACTTTGATGTAGCGCCGTTTGCAGGAACAAAGCTCTTTGGGCGCATAACCGCACACGGCAATGTTAGGGTTGATGCTCCTTCCGGTAAATCATCTTCTTCATCTGCAACGGTTTATATAGATACTCTTAGTGTAAAGGCGTTGGAGTTTAATAATTATCGCCTCACAAACCTCTATGCCACAGGCAAGTATCAAGAAGAGTCTTTTGACGGTAAGGTTATCTGTCACGATCCTGCAATTGATATGCTCTTTCAGGGAATTATATCTGTAAAAGATGAAAAAAAGTATAACTTTTATGCCAATATACCATACGCAGATCTCTATGCGCTAAAACTTTATGACAAAGATACAATAGCTCAATTCAGCGGTACAATAATATCCAATATCACACAGAATCAAGATGATATATTTGGCTATATCAACGCTCTAAATACCACCTTTACAAATAGTAGCGGAGAGTATAAAATCGGTAATATAAATGCAAATTCAGAGTACAGCAACAATAAGTATCGTATAGCACTCAATTCAAGTTTTGCACAGGCACGCTATCTTGGAGACAAAAATATATCAGACTTTGTTGAGAAGGTAAAAAAGAACATTGTTTTGGAGCATTTCAGTAATATTCTCAGCAATGGAGAATTAAACAGATTAACAAAAGAGAAAACTCTTGCCGTTAAAGCAGGGCAGAAGCAAAAGTCTAAGAAGGAGGAGCCTCTCCTTGCAGAATTGGAGGAAGAAGATGAGTATGAGTTTATGCTCCATACCGGAGACAGCAGAGGTGTATGTGCCTTTATCTCTCCGGGGTTGTATATTCAGAAGGGCTCCCAGTTGAAGGTTAAATTAGATTCAGATAACCACTACAATCTGCAGATTTCAAGCGGCCGCATAGCCCATAAGGAGAACTATCTTAAAAACCTTACACTCAATGTAAACGATAAGGATAACCATATATATGCCGCCCTCTTTTCAAGCGAGGCGATTTTTGCAGGGCTAAAGGTGGACAGCACTATGGTAAGGGCATCCGGAGATGATAATACCCTGAATGTGGCAGTGCGTTTCCACAACGATACCACTGGAGTCAACAAAACCAACCTTAACACTATGGTGAGGTTTCTGAAAGATACCACACTATATAACAATGGCTACGGGCAGCTCCATATTGATAGACCTATAAGCATAAAAATAGCCCCATCAGATATTACAATAAAGGGCAACAGATGGAGTTTCACCCCATCTGAAATTCTCTATTCAGACTCCATAACATTTGTAAATAACCTATTCATATACAACAAAGAACAGAGTCTTAAAGCGCACGGTTCGCTCTCTGGGAATCTGCCGGATTCGCTCGGCATAGAGATGAATCGCTTTGATGTTGCAATAATAGACCAGTTCCTTGAGAAACCATTTAAGATTCGCGGCCTTATGAGCGGTGCGGCAACACTCTCTATGAATAGCCTTGCCACCAAGATGTATGCCAACTTTGTGGGAGACTCAATGTATGTATATGACTCTCCTGTAGGGAAAATGGAGATTAGCGGAGAGTGGGCCAGAGAAGAAAAGCGCTATAATCTTGCCCTTAACACCTATCATAATGGCTCATCCAAGCTCAATATAGAGGGGTACTATAAGCCGGAAGGCTCTTATCTCGATTTGAGTTCTACTCTTAACAACCTCTCCCTAACCTATTTTGAGCCAATGCTCTCATCTGTAGTCTCCAATACCAGCGGCTCAATGAATGGCAAGATAAGGCTCTTTGGACCTACAAAAAATCTGAGCATTACGGGCCAAAATTGCAGCTTCAACAACTACAAATTCACGCTCGACTATCTCAATGTGCCATACACGCTTAACGGCCCTATAGAGATAACAGAAAAGGAGATTAAGTTTGTAAACGATATTCTTACAGATGCTTACGGCGGCAAGGCCACAATAAGGGGCGGTATTACTCACAAAAATTTCAGAGATATAGGCGTAAATGTATCTCTGAGGTTAGATAATATACTTAGCCTCAATACAACAGAAAAGCTGAACGAAGATTTTTACGGCACCGCATACGCCAACGGAACTCTCAATATAACAGGCAATACCCAGAGGCTGAATATAAGTATGAATGGCACCACAAGACCAAAAACCTTTGTTCATATTCCTGTATCGGGAGCATCAAAAGCCTCCGTAACCAATATTCTCACATTTGTTACAGAGGAGAAGATTATAGAGGAAGATCCATACGAGGCTTTCTATAAATCTACATCGCCTAATCATAAAAAGCCATTGGAGCTTGCTGTTAATCTGCAAGTTAATGCCACTCCCGATGCCGATATTTGGCTTGAAGTAGATAAATCTACCGGTGATATTATAAAGGCAAAGGGCAACGGAAGAATCACCTTGAATATAGATCCGGCACGCGATATTTTTGATATGAGGGGTAACTACCGCATTCAGCAGGGCAGCTATCACTTTGTACTTATGGGAATTACATCGCGCGATTTTGAGGTGCAGGAGGGGAGCAACATAACCCTCAACGGCAAGGTGGAGAATACCGCACTTGATATTACCGCAATGTACAAAACCAAAGCGGCCATCAACCGCCTTATTGCAGATACCTCCTCCGTAAACACTAACAGACAGGTAAATGCAAGCATTTTGGTTAGCGGAACACTTGCCACTCCACAGATAAAGTTTAAGATAGATATTCCGGATTTGGACCCTAATACCAAGGTACAGGTGGAGAGCGCACTCAATTCAGACGATAAGATGCAGAAGCAGTTTGCATCTCTGCTTGCATTCGGCAGCTTTGTTCCGGATGTGCAATCAGGCATAGTTACGGCCAACTCAGCCATCTACTCCAACGCTTACGGCCTGCTAACCAATCAGTTGAACAAGGTCTTTATGCAGCTTGGGATACCGCTTGATTTGGGCTTCAACTATACTCCCGGGCAAGAGAGCCGCAACGATGCCTTTGAGTTTGCAGTATCCACACAACTCTTTAACAACAGAGTGGTGATAAATGGCAGTATGGGTAACGACCCTCACTCAAACACCACCGGCAGAGATGTAAAGGGCAATATAGATGTGGAGGTTAAGATGGATAGGCGCGGCCAACTCCGTATGACCTTCTTCTCACACTCCACAGATAGCTACTCCAACTATCTCGACGAGAGCCAGAGAACGGGCATTGGTGTGGCCTATCAGAGAGAGTTTAACTCCATAAGAGATATATTCCGTAAAAAGAGCGCAAGCCAAAAAGAGTATGAGAAGATGCTGAAGGCCAGGGAGAAAGAGGAGCGCAAGGCCGCCCGCAGGCAACGGCGAGAAGAGCGCAAAAAACTAAAGAAAGAGGAAGCAACAGACTAAAAAGAATCGCAACTATGCACTTTAATCTTGTTTAGGTCACTAAATAACTTTCTAATCATATAACTATCACCTAATAGAGTAAATAACTCTACCTTTAGTCTGTGGATGTCTATAGGTAGAGTTTTTATTTTTGTTCCACAGATGAAAAGCAAGATTTCAGTCAAGTTCGGAAAAAGAGTTGCAGAATTGCGTAAGCAACAGGGCATTTCGCAAGAGGAATTGGCGTTCCGCTGCGGATTGCACCGCACTTATATTGGCTCTATTGAAAGGGGTGAAAAATGCCCCACTCTGAATACGATTGAAAAGATTGCAGTGGGATTGGAAGTTTCTATAAATACTCTATTTTAAATGTTACCTGACATATCCAAGATAACAATCTCTAATAATCTTGAGCAAATAAAGGGGTTTATTTCAGAAATAATTGTATCCCCAAAACAGAACCTACATAAATGGGCATCAATTACAAATCAAACACCTGCTGCTAAAATTGGATATATTGGGCAACATTTAGCCTCTCTAATAACAGGAATTCCTGGTACTGGTAGTGGTGCGAGAGGTGATGACTTATCTGACGGCTCTGAAGTTAAGTCATGTAATAAAATAGACCAAGTAGATAAGTGCAAAGAATGCAAAAGTAGGGTTTTAAGATTTGAGGAAAAGTGTCCTGTTTGTGGAAGTGATAAAATAGACAGGAAAGAAGACAGCAAGTGGCTTTTTTCGGTGAGAGATGAAAGGGAATTAAAGCAATATCTACACTTAAATCGTATCTTTCTATTGCTGATGGATTATCCTAATTTCAAAGAGCATAATTTCAATGATATTAGAATATCATCTTATGAAATATATCCTCAAGATAGGAGAATGAAAGTATTTTGCGAACTGATTAAGAATCATTATTACAAAATTTTTCTCCCCAAATTAGAAGCCAATGACCACACCAACCCAATGAATCTTCATCCATTTGGTTTTCAGTTTTATAAGTGCAATCCTATTAAAACATTCTCCTGTATTGTAAAGGATATAGACTCTGATAAACCTAAAGTTCTTATAGATGAGAGTGATTACATTAAACCATCTACAGAAAGGAATGACAGTATCCCAACTATTCCAATGCCTACTGATTTAATAAAGGATTCCAAAGGGGAGTGGAAGGCTATATTAGATAAGGCTAACTATGAAGAAGAGATAAAGCCTTTGCTTACAGTAGATTTAAACAAGGAACAATTTCAACGGCTGAAAGAAAAAGACAAACAAAAAGCCCTTCCATATCTTAATGAAACTTTAAGGGATTATATACCATTAAGGGACATTGTTTCTGTAAAGCAAACTACTCAATATCAGAGAAAATAGAGGGTTGATTTATCTTATTGGTAATTCGTTCTTGTGCTTTTTTAAAATATTCGGAATTTAATTCAAACCCTAAATAGTTTCGTTGTAAATCAATAGACGCTAATTGGGTAGAACCACATCCTGTAAAAGGGTCTAAAACCAAGTCTCCGACATTACTACTTGCTATTATGAGTCTTTTAATTAAGTCTATAGGTTTTTGAGTTGGGTGGAATCTTTCTTCTGCATAGAAATCAATATCTCTCCATACATCTGTAAAACCCATTTGAGGGTTGTAAGTCTGTGCGACTTTTTCGTATTCTAATTCAAAATCAAGAACTTTTGACAATTTTGTCCATAGTTCTTTAGTGGGGAATTGTTCGCATACATTCTTACCTGTATAAATGCTCCACATACCACCTCCATTAGACTTTACCCCCAATGCTTCATTTATTTCTTTTGATGACAATCCCATTTTCATTTGACGCTCTTTCAAAAAAGGCTTTAGAAACTTCTTATTGTCCTTGATAATAAATAAGATACTTTCAGTTACATTAGGAAACATTTTATATCTCTTGGTTGCCCTCCCACTGACGGCCTTAATTCCTTTGTCGATGATTATTTGTTGCCTAAGTTCAAGACCTAAATTTTCTAAATGGGGAATAAGAAAG
>CADBUS010000030.1 GCA_902797895.1 uncultured Bacteroidia bacterium
CTGCTGATTACAGCACCACAAACAAGCCACACAGCAAGGGTTACAATAGCAATAACCATAACCACAGGTACAAAAACAGAGGCAATTTTGTCTGCCAGCCTCTGCGATGGTGCGCGGCTCCCTTGCGCCTGCCTCACAAGTGCTATTATTTGCGATAGTGCGGTCTGCCGCCCGATTCTCTCTGCCTTAAAGATAAAACTGCCGCTCTGGTTAATGGTGCCTGCAAACACCTTCTCTCCAACACTTTTGCCCACCGGAATGCTCTCGCCTGTGAGCATACTCTCATCTATGAATGTACTCCCCTCTGTAATTACACCATCTACAGCAATCTTTTCTCCAGGCTTTACCACTATCCTCTCTCCAGCCACAACATCCTCTATATCAATGGTTAATATCTCTTGCTCACTATTGCCGCTGCAACTGCGTAGCACATTCACCCTCTTTGGTTGGAGCCCAATCAGCTTTTTAAGGGCAGAGGCTGTGGAATCTTTTGCTCTCTCCTCCAACCATCTGCCAAGCAGTATAAAAGCAATTATAACAGCCACCGATTCAAAGTAGATATGAGGCTCTATACCTTTGCTTAACAACACCTTAGGGAAGAGCGTGTTAAAGAGGCTCAGCAGATAGGCCATAGCGGTAGAGAGAGCAATAAGGGTATCCATATTGGCCGAGCGGTGCTTGGCCTGCCTCAAGGCATTTATGTAAAAACTTCTGCCAAAGAAAACTATAGATATTGTGGCCAGAATCCACATCACAATATTTGCAGCCTGCCCAAAAGCCTCTGCGGAGAGCTCAAAATTAAAAAAAGAGAGAGCACTCTGCCCCCTCATACTCCACATAGAGATAGTCATTACAACCGCAGCAATAACTATCGCCCAAACAGTTCTTTTAAGAAGTTCTTTGGCTTTTTTTTTTGAGCCTCCTGCTGCTCATCCTGCTCATCCGATAGGGGAGCGGTATCCATATCATATCCCGCAGCCACTACTGCCTCCCTAATCTTCTCAGGAGTAGTGAGTCTCTCATCGTACTCGATAAGCGCACTGTTGGAGGCAAGATTTACATTCACCTCCTTAACTCCCTCTGTCTGCTCTATAGCCTTGCGCACGTGTGCAACACACATAGCGCACATCATATTCTTTATGCCGTAGCTCTCTTTAACCATAGTTATATATAACTCTTTATTGCAGCCCAAAGTTTATCCTTCAAGGGGCTTTTTAATCAGTTCCATAAGGTCTGGAATCTGCAGATGCTGAGGGCATTTCTCCAAGCATTCGCCGCATCCTACGCATTGAGTTGCGTTACCGCCGCTTGCAAACTCCTCTCTGAATGCCTTTGCAAAGGCTTCTCTCTTTGTAGCATACTCCTCTGCACTCTGATCCTCCTTGCTTGGGATATTGCTATCCATAACCAACTTGTTGTAAACGGTAAACACAGAAGGAATCTCCACATCATAAGGGCAAGGCATACAGTAGCGGCAGGCAGTACAGTTGATTCTCTTAAACTTATTGTACTCTATAATCGCTCTATTGAGAGCCAATTTCTCTCCTGCATTCAGTTTCTTGAACTCTGTAAAGGTCTTTACATTATCTACTAAATGCTCCATATAGGTCATACCGCTGAGGCTTACCAACACATTTGGCAGAGAGCCTAAATACCTGAAAGCCCAAGAGGCAATTGAGAGATCCGGATTCTTCTCTTTAAGAATTTTTTCCGCACCTTTTGAGAGACTTGCCAATCGGCCACCGAGCAACGGCTCCATAATAACGCAAGGTATCTTTCTCTTTTCAAGCGATTTATAGAGGTACTCTCCATCAATATCCCAATCTATATAATTGAGCTGAATCTGCACAAAATCCCAATCGTGCTTATCTATCACGTGATCCCAGCACTCGCGATTGCCGTGGAAAGAGAATCCTAAGTTTTTGATTCTTCCCTTTTTCTTCTCGCCAAGCAGATACTCATATCCGCCAAACTCCTCATATACTTTCTCGTAGCTCTTAATATCCTGTATCGTGTGGAGCAGATAGTAGTCAAAGTAATCTACTCCGCATCTTTTAAGCTGCTCTTCAAACAGGCGTGGCACATCCTCCTTAACCTTAACATTATAGCCCGGCATCTTGTCTGCCAAAAAGTAGCTCTCTCTTGGGTATTTTCTGAGCGCGTTGCCTATAATCTCCTCACTCTTACCACCGTGATAGACGTATGCAGTATCGTAATAGTTGATTCCGTGAGCGTAGGCATAATCCACAAGCTGTTGAGTTTTTTCAATATCTACCGGAGCTCTTCTACCTCCATCGCCTGTAGTAGGGAACCTCATACAGCCGAAGCCTATCATAGATATCATATCGTTGTTGCGGTAGTTGAGCTTTTTATCTACAAGTTTGATACTATTGGTATCGAATTCTGACGCCTTTGTGCTTTGAGCATAAGCATTTGCAAGAAATGGAGTGCTCTTGAATACCGCTGCACCAACTGTGGCAGCTGCGCCTAATCCCAATATTTTAAGGGCTTTACGGCGGCTAATGTTGTTCTCCTCTTTCATAAGATATCTGTTTGTTGTTATTTGTTATCGCGATGGAAATCTACTTCTTCAAATCAGGCTCCACAATCACCTTCATACCTATATAGACATAATTTTCCTTCAAATGTATAATATCCTTGTCCTTTAATCTTATGCACCCCTCGCTTCCTCTGCCGGGAACACTCTCCTCATTGTTTGTACTGCCGTGTATTCCAATTCCTTTCCACCCCTTGGCACTAAGGCGGATAAACCATTTGCCGTATGCGAGTATAGAGCCGCGTCCGTCTTTGAAATCGTGCCTCCAATTTCCGGCTGGCTGTATCTGCGTTACCTTGAATGGTTTGCCAGGCTCCGATTCAGGTGTGCGCATATCGCCGCTTTTCTGCTTATCTCCATAGTTTTTGCCCACGCAGCAGGGGTACTGCACCAAAAGAGTATCCTTGCCCTCTCTCTTTGCATACACAGAGAGTGTGGCCTTTTGCTTTGATACAACTATATATGTTTCAGCTTGTTGCCTGTTTGTTCTATGGTCGGTCTTGTTGCTTGTGCTATTTGCCTTGCCGGCTTTGCCAACCCCATTCCCCTGCCCAAAAGCAACAGATGTAATAGGTGCAACAAGCATAAATGCAGCCATTAGGCCAACTCTCCATATTTTGTTCCCTAATTGCATATTCTCATTATTAACACTCCCCAAAGTTACAATTTTTTTTTGCGCGCCTTGCCTTCTCGTCATTCTGAGCCCCCCCCCTCGTC
>CADBUS010000031.1 GCA_902797895.1 uncultured Bacteroidia bacterium
GGGTCCGCGGTTCAACTCCGCGCGGGACTACAAACTGGGGGACTAGCTCAGTTGGCTAGAGCACCTGCTTTGCAAGCAGGGGGTCAAGGGTTCGACTCCCTTGTTCTCCACAAAAAAAGAGAGGCTTTTTAAGCCTCTCTTTTTTTGTGGAGTTGGTCGGCTTGCAAACAAGCCTCCTTTTGAAACACAGCTAAGCTGTGAGCGGCACCTACGTGCCGGCCGCTAAAGCGGCGGAGAGCAACCTCTTAAAAGGCTGTCTTTTTTTTGTGGAGATAGGCGGCTTGCTTAGAATGGAAGCATCCAAGCGAGGTTGTCGAAGAGGATTTTGTCGCCCTCTTTTACTACATACACCAAACTGCAGCCATCATCATAACCGCCCTTGCTTAAAAAATCTACCCTGAACCAACCATTGCCAAAAGGCTCAATGCGCTCAACTCCATACACCATACTATCGTTGTTATAGCGGCTTTTATAAAAATTCCAAAAGGCAAAACCCTCGCCCTCATAATCATAATCATCTGCAAGGCGGCGCACAAGAGTTTCTGTGCAATAGTTGCCGAGAATCTTTGCACTTTCAGCCGGATCTCCAAAACTGAAATTTTCTGCAAAGATGTAATTGCTGTAAAATTCTTGAAGCCTTGCAATAGCCTTAGTCTCAAACTCTTTGCACTCATTTGAAGTTTCTTGTGAGTCATTCTGCGGCTGAGGATTGTTATTGGCACACGACAACATCATTGTCCCAACAAGGGCTACAATAACAAATAAAAATACTCTTTTCATCTCTAATACTTTTTTTCAAAGATAATGGAAATAGTCTCAACTGCTGCTTTTTTCTTATCTTTGCTCTGTAACATTATTATTCTTAAGCTATGAGAAAGAGTTTTGTTGCGCTGCTGATTGCGCTTTTTTGGGGTACCACACTAACCTATGCACAAGAGAATCCATACGTTTACAATCCCGATGAGGATTATGCCATACCGGTAAAGGTGAGATACGGTGGCAAGAGTCCGGTCATAAGCGACTTTGTAGTAGCACTTTGGGGCGATGCAGAGGATGAGTATTCTAATTCTTTGATAACTAATTGGAAGATGTTTATAAACAAGCAGCCGCTTGAGGAAGGAACTGTTATTATTCTCGACAGCCGCAACGGCTATTTCAGCTGCATAGATGAGCAGTCTGACCTCGACTATAAAAACAAGAGCGTTACAGAGCTATGCTATTGGAACTGCTCAGATGGCAAGCACAAGTTGGTAGCCACGGCCAACAATCTGTTTATAAACGGCAAGCCTGTTGAGGGGCAATATACCGGTCTTATGTTCCTTGTATATGAAAACTCTACGCGCCGTATGTGGATGGTACAGGCGGAGGATTTGGGGGCTGTTGTAAAGTCAGAAAACGACTACTTTTCGTCTGGATATGATGCAGATTCCAAAAGCTATTTTGTGGAGTATGCCAATGGCAAAAAGCAGAAAATGAGCCAGAAAGAGTATGACGATTGGATGGAGAACAAACGCCCAAGGCTTACCTACTCCCTGCCACGCCAAGGCAAAAATATAATAATATCCATTCACTCAGATGGCAAAGTGGTTGAGAAAGAGCTTGTTTGGGATGGTATGCGCTTTACCGGTAAGTAAGCGGAGTGAAGTTCCTGTCTGTTAGCACTGTGCAAGAAAACTTAAATAACAGTACAAAGTTTAATAGCCTTCAAGGCAAGAGCATAGGCGCCCGAGTTACGCTTTGGGAGATTGCTGCAACCTTTGCGAAAATAGGAATGTTTACCCTTGGCGGCGGCTACGCTATGATTCCTATAATAGACCGCGAGGTAGTAAAAAAACGGAGTTGGCTTGAGCAAGAAGAGTTTATGGATATACTTGCCATTGCTCAAAGCGCGCCGGGGCTACTGATTGTAAACATCTCCATATTTGCAGGTTACAGGCTCAGGGGAAAACGCGGAAGCGTAGCCGCCACAATAGGCAGCTGCCTGCCCTCTTTTTTAATCATACTTGCAATAGCACTCTTTTTTGTTGGTTTTAAGGAGAATATCTATGTAGATAAGTTTTTCAAAGGGGTACGCCCTGTGGTAGTTGCCCTTATTGCGGTGCCGGTTATAGATATGATTAAAAAGAGCAATCTGAACATTTTCAGGGCATTGATTGCAGTAGCTACAGCCGCGGCAATAATCTGGCTAAAGCTCTCCCCCATATATATATTGCTTACAGGAGCAGTATTGTTTTTTCTATCGCGATGGGCAGGAGGGTTAAAAAGAGAGAAAGGGCGCTCGGAGAAATCAGATAAACAAGTTGATAGTTAAAGGGTTGCGGGTATGGTATTCTTTGAATTGTTTTACACATTTCTGATAATAGGGCTTTTCACTTTTGGAGGCGGATATGCTATGCTCTCTCTTATCCAAAACCAGATTGTGGTAGAAAAGGGATGGATTACTGCTCAGCAATTTACTGATATTGTGGCTATTTCGCAAGCTACTCCGGGGCCTGTTGGCATAAACAGCGCAACATACGTGGGTTATATGGTGCCGCACAATATGGGCTACAGCGAGCTCAGTTGCATTGCCGGCTCTGTTTGTGCAACCATTGCGGTGGTAATACCGTCATTCATAATAGTGCTAACCATTTGCCGCCTTTATAACAAATTCAAAAATAGCGGTTTATTTACATCGCTGATGAAAAATCTGCGCCCTGTTGTAATTGGTATGATTGCTGCAGCCGCAGGTATTCTTATTACTCCGGAGAACTTTTTCCACTACTCAAGCTGGCTGCTGCTAACAGGAGCCTTTATAAGCTGCTATTTCTTTAAGACTAACCCTATATGGGTAATTGTTGCAGGAGGTGTTATAGGATTGCTTATTTATTGAGCCATTGGGGCAGAAATTGTTACTCGTGCATTCCGTCATCTTGCATCGGAACATTCTCATCGCCCTGCTGTGCATCTGCCTCTGCCTTAGCTGCTTCAGCCTCTCTCTGCTCTGCGTACTCACGGCTCTCTTCCTCTGTTTCTATCGGCTCAACAATAATACTATTCTCTTTTTCTCTTTCATACTGCTCAGCCTCTGCAGCTTGGCGTTTAAGCCTCCTGTTAAGTGCAATTACCTTTATGCTGAAAACTATCTCGGAGAGCCCCATTACAATTAACGCCGCTCCGAATACAATAGTTACGAGCCGGATGCTCTCTCTTGGCAGCAGGCAGAGTGTTACGCCAAACACAACAAGCAGAGCCGGAATAAGATAGAACCAGAAACGGCTGGCAATACCCTTTGAATGGTTGTAGGTAAAGAGCAGAGTCAATGCTCCGTAGAGAGCAAGTATCAGTCCGAATATAAAGCCAATGAAATCTTTGAAAAAGTCTGTTTTGGCAAGTAGCACCCAACCGGCCACAATAAAGAGAACTGAACCTATAAGGGTAATCATACCTATCCCTTTCAGATTCTCCAAACCGTTAATAGCCAAAGCATAAACTATGTTTACAACTCCACCTAAAATGAGGCTTGCTCCCAAAACTTTAAGCACAATTGTTACTGCATCTGCCGGCCAAAAAAGAAAGAATAAGCCAAGCGCAATAACAAAAAGACCTCTGATTAAACTCCTTGCCATAATTCTTTTTTTAGAAAGTTACTCTACAAATTTAGCAACTTTTTTAACCAATTGTGCCAAGGGAAGGCAATTTTACCGGCTACTCTTTTTTCTTGATCTTGGCATTGAACTGAGCCCCTTGCCTAACCTTTCTCTTGTTAATAAAGTAAAGCACAAGCCCTGCCGGAATAGAGATAAAGGTTAAAAACTTTTGTGGCGATTCTGCCAAAAATTTTTTATTACCTCCTCTTATAGAGTGATTTACATAATGAATGTTATCTATCAGCCTATGCTTGAAAGTAGTTGCCTGCTGCATATCAAACTTTCTGTAAAAGGCCAATCCCTTGGGGTTGTTCCAATACTGCCGCCACATTCCATAGCTGGAGCCATCTGGCTGATAATCTACATTCACCAAAACCTCGTTAAGTGTAAGTAACTCGTAATCAAGGTCTATCATACAATACAGATATGGAAGCCCCACATATTTCTCCCCCTCAAAAATGGGATACGGCGGATACTTTTTCACAACCTCTGTTCTATAAACGAGCTTCTTATCTCCCTTGCCTTTATGAGTTTCCAAATAGCCGCGCAAGGTGGTCTGTTTTAGCTCCGGCGGAAAAGTATCTCCTATTATATTACCCTCAGTATCTGCATCTAACGCAATTATACCGGCTATTTTATCTTTGTCCTCGGGACGATAGTTTGCTCTCCAAAAAGTGATTATTTTCTCCACCGCATCGCGAGGCATAAAATCATCTGAATCTATACATACATTAAGCTCCGTATAGATATTAGCGTAGGCACCGTTGTGCGCTCCGTGCATTCCCTGATTCTGCTGATAAACATAGCGAATAGGTATCTTACCCTCTGATATCCAACCCTCTACAAGAGAGCGCGTGTTGTCTGTAGAGCCATCATCCACAACAAGCCATTCAAAATCTTTACAACTCTGGCAGAGCAGACTTTCATAGGTTCTGCCAATGGTATGCGCCCTATTGTAGGCCGGAGTGAAAATGGTGAGAGTGGGAACGGTATTTTCTGCCATCTTTTTGAATATCTAATCGCGATTGTAAAGATAATGAAATCTCTGCTTCTTTTCCCTTGGCGTACAACAAAAAAGCTCCCGAAGTTTGGGAGCTTTTTTAGTTACAGGCTTTTACAGCCCTATTGCACAAAGGCTATAATCTCGTCTTTTACAACCCTTTGACCTTGCTCTGCACAAATTGCAACAAGTTTGCCATCTGCAGGGCAGATAATCTCCTCCATTCCGTAGAATGCCTGAACATTGCAAAGTGTCTGACCGGCTTTTACAGTACTGCCCTCTACCGGAGCAGAAGATTTATCTGCAACATCATACTGCCAAATAACCTCTCCCTTAACGGTAGCGTGCACCGGCTTGGCATTCGGATATTTAGCCATAATCTTCTCAACATCAAACTTAGGCACCTCAACCACAGGGCGAGTAATTATAATAGGGGCGCCGGCTTTGGCTCTTGCCGCCTCCAACTCCTTCTCAAACCTCTGCTTTGCTATGCCGCTCTTGTAATCTCTATACTGAGTCTCGTGCATTGCAAACTCAAAGAGCTCCTCATCGTCTTGGCCACGCTCCCAGCCCTCTTCTTCCATCATCTTAATATAACGTGGAAGGTCATTAGGGAAGGCGTCTTGCGGAACACCGGTATAGAACTCAAGCCCTTTCTGCTTTACAATTTCCTTAATTTCAGGGGCTAACTCACCTGGCAGCTTACCCATCTTGCCAAGAATCATATTCATAGTATCCTTGTCTATGGTCTTCCACCTCGGCTCTCCCTTCAACTGGTGCATAAGGTTCATAAGAGCAGTATTCTTAACATACTGGCTGAACGGAGTTACCAAAGGAGGATAACCCAATCTTGGCCATACATACTCAACCTCTTGGAAGAGCATAACTGCCAACTCGTTCAAATCCAGCTCTTTCTTACCCTGATTCCTCAGCGATGAGTTAATCGCTCCCTGGAATCCTTTGAGGTCAGCCATCATTGAGCCCATCATTCCGCCTGGCAATCCGCACCCTACAAGCAGCGAACTCATCTGATAGTTGCTTGGAGCAATCCAATAGCCAAGGAACTCATCTATAAACTTTTGCGTAAGGGCTCTTGCCTCCATATAGGCATTCATATTTATATCCTTTACCAAAAAGCCTGCATCTTTGAGCATTGCCTGTATGGTAATTACATCCGGATGAATCTTACCCCAAGCAAGCGGCTCCATTGCAACATCTATGTAGTCTGCACCTGCGCGTGCAACCTCCAACATAGAGGCAACAGAGAAGCCCGGGCCGGAGTGGCCGTGATATTGTACTTTTATTTTTGGATGCTTATCTTTTATAGCCTTTACCAAACGTCCCAAAAATGCAGGACGCCCTATACCGGCCATATCTTTAAGACATATCTCATCTGCACCATACTCTACAACTTTATCTACCACACCCATATAGTACTCAACTGTGTGAATTGGTGAGTATGTAATACTTAGAGCGGCCTGAGCAATCATTCCCGCAGCCTTTGCGTGTATGATTGAGCCTTTGAGATTGCGGTGGTCGTTAAGGCCGCAGAAAGAACGCATAATGTTGGTACCCTGAGCCTTCTTAACCTTTGCCATAAGAGCACGAACATCGTCTGGAACCGGAAACATTCTGAGTGCATTAAGACCTCTCTCAAGCATATGAGTCTGGATGCCTACTTTGTTGAAAGGAGCAGTCCACTCTCTTACCGCTTTGTTAGGATTCTCTCCAAAAAGAAGATTTACCTGCTCAAATGCGCCGCCGTTACTCTCTACTCTGTCAAAACAACCCATATCAATTATAACAGGAGCTATCTCCTTGAGCATAGATACTTTAGGCACATACTTGCCAGATGATTGCCACATATCCCTGTACAATAGGGAGAACTTTATTTCTCTTGCCATAAAACAGTTTTTACTTAAATATTCTTTGTATTAAATTGCTATCAAATATAACTATTCTGATTTACATTAAGAGTCTCTTTGAGAAAATATTTTCTATGATATTAAAAATAGCTGCTCAAAAAAGAGCTATTTTAAGCAGAATGGAGTTGTTGTTTGGTAAAAAGATTATATCTTTGCAATCCCCAAAAGATGTGGGGTGAATTGCAGCCGTAGTGCTGAAGATATATATGGTGGGTGTAGCTCAGTTGGTTAGAGCATTGGTTTGTGGCACCAAGGGTCGTGGGTTCGAGTCCCATCTCCCACCCAAAAAAAGCTCCCGAATTTTGGGAGCTTTTTTTGTATTAAAAGACCTGTTTACCATCTACATAGAGGCAGATACCGGTATCTAAGTTCTTGCGCAGAGCCGCCGCATCCATCTCAAAGTAGTGGATTGGGAAGAGGTTCTTAGGCTTTATCAGATTGGCCGCCTTTACAAACTCCTCATCACTCATAGTGTATGGAAGATTCTTTGGCAAAAATGCCACATCTATCTCATCCTGAATCTTTTTTGCCCAATCAGATTTGCGAATGGCGGTAGGCGAAAGCTCCTCCATCTCCGGAATAAACTCGGTATCTCCGGCAAAATAGAACTCAAATCCCTGCATAGCAAGTATATAACCATTCCCCTGCCCTTTTATATGGAATGGATGGCCATTCTCTCTCTTGCGCACAATGTTATAGGCCGGAACAGCTGTTATTGTTATACCGATAGATGAAAAACTCTCTCCATTATCCAATGCTATTACCTTACAGTGGCGCAACTTAGGGATAGCAAGCATATTTACAAGATTGGTAGAGGGATCTACATTGAGTGGATTGTTATCTAAATCTAATTTTGGCCACTCTTTACCATCAGGGTCTTTGTAACCACCTCTTTTCATCGCAATTAAATCATACTCCAAACAGGTCTTAACTGCAGGGCTCACAACAAAGGTTGTGTTTGGCATTGCAATCTCCTCTATTGCCTTAGTATCGTAATGGTCTGTATGTGCGTGAGTTAGCAGAATAAAATCGGCCTTTTTGCAACCTGTGTAATCAAAAAAATCGCTGCACGGATCTACATACAGATGCATTCCCTCCCACTCCAGATGCAGTGAGCCGTGAGCCAGATGCTCAATGTTTACCAATCCCATAGGAGTGTAAAAAGAGGTGTACTTGCTTGTCTTCATATCAATCTGTTTTTAAGTTTTTACCACAATTGCAACTATAAAGATAGTAAAAAAAATGAGGGGAGCCAAAATAGTTTTGCTCACCCTCATTTTCTCTTTTGAACAAATGTCTTTACATCAATAGGTTTTGTTACAATTCTATGTTAAAGAGCATAAAGGTTATTACGTGTGGCGGACCCTCGTAACCCCTCATCATCTTGCTTGTTACAGCCGCAGCTCTATCTTCAAACGGGCTCATAATCACACCGCATAAAGTTTCGTTAAGCACGCCGGAATACTCTTCATAAACATTACGGAAGATAACCTTCTCTCCCTTTGGAGATTTGAGAGCATAGCTAACATTATTGATTGCGCCAATATAGTAGTTATCGCTCTCCGGATCATTCTCCACAACAGTCTCCTCTATCAAGTAATCATTACCCTTAAATGTGAATTCAGATGGAATTATCTTAAAGCTCTTCTGCTGCTCTATACCATACTCTTTGAGTTTTTGAGTAAAGAGCTCCTTGTGCTGCTCCCACATCTGTGGTACGCTACCGCTCTCTTCCAAATCATCATTTTCTGGCTTCCACTCCCAAACAATCTGATTTGTAGTCATATCCATAATAGCTATCTCAAAGAAATAGAGCCCGGCGGCCTCATCTGCCGGCTCGGTGATATAGGCAAATTTGCCGTCTTTGCTCCATCCAATAGGGAAGAATTTGTCAAAAAGGTAATCTGGGGAATCGAGTGTATATTTTACCTCCGATGGGGTAAAATAGTTCTCAGAAAGCTCCGCCTGCTGAAGCGGCTCTTTTTCCTCTTTGTTATTTTTGCAAGAGGCTAATCCCAAAACCAATACAATGACGGCAAAACCAATTTTAAAAAATGTTTTCATTCTCTTTTTTTTAACAGTTTATACTACTCATAGTTTAATATGTGCGCAATTTAGCCAAAATCTGCCCAAAAAGAATAAAATTTGCCATAGCCGGGTAACAATCTTCATTTTTTCTTAACAAGATTCTTCGCTGCACTCAGTGTGACAGAATAACTAAAAGTACTAAAAAAAAAGAGCGCGCCAAAAGTGGTGCGCTCTTTTTTTTGAATTTGTAACAACTTGTGTTATTCAGCGGCCTTCTCGTCTCCCTTTGGAGCGGCTTTTTTGGCGCGGCTACGGCGTGTTGCCGGCTTCTTCTCGCCCTTTGCAGCTGCTGCCTTTGGAGCCTTGGCTGCGCTCTTTTTGGTAGCCTTAGCCTCTGCTGCAGGTGCTGCTGCATTAGTTACCTCTACGCTGAAATCTACAAGCTCCATATAGGCCATATCGGCAGCATCGCCGGCTCTAAAGCCTGTCTTAAGGATGCGTGTATATCCGCCCGGGCGTTCTGCAATCTTTGGAGCTATTACTCTAAAGAGCTCTGTAATTGCCTCTTTTTGCTTCAGATAGCTGAATACAACACGGCGGTTGGCTGTTGTATCGTTCTTACTCTTGGTAATTAGCGGCTCAACATAACCCCTTAGTGCTTTGGCCTTTGCAAGGGTGGTCTGAATATGCTTGTGCATAATCAGAGATACCGCCATATTTGCAAGCATAGCCTTGCGGTGCCCGCTCTTACGCCCAAGATGATTTACTTTCTTATTGTGTCTCATAATTTACTTTTTATCGAGTTTATACTTGGAAATATCCATTCCAAAGCTCAGACCGTGTCTTTCTACAAGGTTCTCTATCTCTGTCATAGATTTCTTTCCGAAATTTCTGAACTTCATCATCTCGCTCTTGTGATGAGAAACAAGATCTGCAAATGTCTCTATGTCAGCAGCTTTTAAGCAATTTATCGCTCTTACGGACAAATCTTGGTCTGTAAGTTTTGTGTTCAGAAGCTGCCTCATTCTTATATCGTCTTCGTTGAGACTCTCCTCCTCCTTTACAGAAGGGTCGTCTATCTCAATCTTATCCTCTGAGAACAACATAAAGTGATATATCAGAATCTTGGCTGCCTCCAAAAGAGCACTCTTTGGATTGATTGAGCCATCTGTGGTAATCTCCATAGTAAGGCTCTCATAATCTGTCTTTTGTGCAATACGGCAAGGTGCTACGGCATACTTCACATTTATTATTGGAGTGAAGATGGAATCTATAGGAATGGTTCCTATAGGGGCATTCTCGTTCTTGTTCTCCTCTGCCGGAACCCAACCTCTACCCTTACCTATGGTAAGAGTTATGGTGAGCTTTACACTCTCCTCCATTGAGCAGATGTGAAGCTCTGGATTGAGCACCTTGAATGCTGTCAGATTCTTGGATATATCGCTGGCGGTAAACTCGTTCTTGCCACTTATGGTAAAGGTGATAGCCTCTCCCTCCTCGCTCTCTATCATTCTCTTGAATCTTACCTTCTTGAGATTGAGAACAATATCCACAACTCCCTCTATCACACCGGAAATGGTGTCAAACTCGTGGTCAACTCCCTCTATCTTCATAGAGGTAATTGCAAAACCCTCCAAAGATGAGAGAAGCACTCTTCTCAACGCGTTACCTATGGTAATTCCATATCTTGGCTCAAGTGGCCTAAATTCAAATTTTCCAAAGGTATCGTTGGATTCGAGCACCAACAACTTGTCGGGTTTCTGGAATGCTAATATCGCCATATTTATTTTATTATTAGGTTATTACTTAGAGTACAACTCAACTATCAACTGCTCGTTGATATTCTCAGGAATCTCAGTTCTGTCTGGCAAATTTATGAATTTACCCTCTAATTTCTCACCATTCCACTCTAACCAAGAGTAGCGGGCTGCAGAAGCGCTCAAAGAGTTCTGAATAACCTCAAGGCTCTTTGACCTCTCTCTTACTCCTACTATATCGCCCGGCTTAACGTGAGCAGAAGGAATACCCATAACCTCACCGTTGAGAACTATATGGCGATGGGTAACAAGCTGTCTTGCAGCTGCTCTGGTTGGAGCAATACCCAATCTGTAAACTATGTTATCCAATCTCGATTCAAGGAGCATAATGAGGTTAACACCCTTTATACCCTTCATCTTAGATGCCTTGGTATAGAGGTTACGGAACTGTCTCTCAAGCACTCCGTAAGTATATTTTACCTTCTCTTTCTCCTTCAACTGAGTGCCGTACTCAGAGACCTTCTTTCTCTTTTTGGCTGCACCGTGCTGGCCCGGAGGATAGTTCTTATTCTCCCTTGTCCTCTTCTCGTATGTCTTGTCCGGTCCGTAAATCGGCTCACCGAACTTGCGGGCTATCTTAGTTTTTGGTCCTGTATATCTTGCCATAATTCTTTAACAATTAATTGATTAAACTCTGCGGCGGCCCTTAGGACGGCAACCGTTATGAGGAAGTGGAGTTACATCTATAATCTCAGATACCTCTATTCCTGCATTGTGAATTGTTCTGATAGCAGACTCTCTTCCTGCACCAGGACCCTTAACGTATGCTTTTACTCTGCGCAAACCGGCATCGTAAGCCACCTTTGCACAATCTTCTGCAGCAACTTGGGCTGCGTAAGGAGTGTTCTTCTTAGATCCTCTGAAACCCATCTTACCGGCAGAAGACCAGCTTATAACCTGACCTTTGAGGTTGGTCAGAGTTATTATCACATTGTTGAATGTAGAGGAGATATGGGCCTGGCCAACTGCCTCTACCTTAACAACTCTTTTTCTGTTTGATACTACTTTTTTTGCCATAACTAACTGCCTTTATTTGGTTGCTTTCTTCTTGTTGGCAACAGTCTTCTTCTTACCCTTTCTTGTACGGGCATTGTTCTTAGTACTTTGCCCTCTAACAGGCAGACCTAGTCTATGACGGATACCTCTGTAACATCCGATATCCATAAGACGCTTGATGTTCAACTGAGTTGCGGTTCTTAGCTCGCCCTCAATCTTATACTCCTCTGCAATGGTCTTTCTTATTGCAGCAATCTGGTCATCTGTCCAATCTTGTACCTTGATATTGAGGTCTATGCCATTCTTATCAAGAATCTTTTTGGCAGAAGAGCGACCGATTCCGAAGATGTAGGTTAGTCCTACCTCTCCCCTTTTGTTTTTTGGTAAATCTACACCGGCTATACGTGCCATATTCTATTGATTACTTTGTTTTATACGTTTAAAGTTTAACCTTGGCGCATCTTGAACTTAGGGTTCTTTTTGCAAATGATATAAACCCTCCCCTTGCGCCTTACAATCTTGCAGTCTTCGCTGCGCTTTTTTACTGAAGCCTTAACTTTCATTGTTATCTTTTTTTATAATTATTCAAAGAGTAGAATTATTTGTATCTAAAGGAGATACGCCCTTTTGTAAGGTCGTACGGACTCATCTCCACCTTAACCCTGTCTCCTGGAAGAATCTTAATGTAGTGCATTCTCATCTTACCGGAAATGTGGGCAATAATTACCGGACCGTTCTCAATCTCAACCTTGAACATTGCGTTTGAGAGCGCCTCAAGTATTACACCGTCTCTTTCAATTGCTTCTTGTTTAGACATATCTTTCTCCTTTAGTTTTTTATGTAATCGAATGTAGTCAATATATCCGCCTTCTCTTTTCCTACTGCTACGGTAAACTCAAAATGAGCAGATTTTGAACCATCGGCAGTGGCTATCTTCCAGCCGTCGCTACCCTGGTAAACCTCTTTCTTACCGGCATTTATCATTGGCTCTATGCAGAGCACCATACCTACTTTGAGCCTCTTGCCTGTGCCGGCCTTGCCGTAGTTGGGCACCATCGGATCCTCGTGCATATTTCTTCCTATTCCGTGGCCTACAAGCTCTCTCACTACGGAGAAGCCGCGGCTCTCGCAATAGCTCTGTATTGCGTGGCCTATATCGCCCACTCTGTTGCCCTCTACCGCCAAGGAGGCGCCGAGCCTGAGGCTCTCCTCTGTGGTCTGCAGCAGTTTACGGGTTGGCTCATCCAACTCTCCCACCCCAAAGGTGTAGGCAGAATCGCCATAAAAGCCCTTGTAAACGGTGCCGCAATCTACAGATACTATATCGCCATCCTTTAGGGTATAGGAGCCCGGAATACCGTGAACAACCACATCATTCACAGATATGCAGAGGCTTGCCGGAAAACCCTCGTAGCCTAAAAATCCCGGAACTGCTCCATTATCTCTTATGAAGCTCTCCGCCACCTTGTCTAACTGCTTGGTTGTAACGCCGGGGGCAATATGCCTCCCAACCTCAGCCAAAGTCTTTGAGACAAGCTGTGCATTCTCCCTCAGAATCTCTATCTGCTCCGGTGTTTTCAGCTGGACCATTGCTACCTTCTATACTATCTTCCCTTAATTCTTCCTGTCTTTGTCAAACCGTCATAATGCCTCATAAGAAGGTGGCTCTCAATCTGTTGGAGAGTATCCAACACAACTCCCACAATAATGAGCAAGCTGGTTCCGCCGTAGAACTGGGCAAACTGGTTGTTCACTCCAACTATCATTGCTATAGCAGGAAGTATTGCTACTATCGCCAGGAATATAGAGCCGGGCAGCGTAATGCGCGAGGTAATGGTATCTATATACTCGGCTGTGGCCTTGCCAGGTTTTACACCCGGTATAAAACCACCGTTGAGCTTCATCTCCTCAGCCATCTGTGTAGGATTGACTATCACAGTGGTGTAGAAGTAGGTAAATACTATTACAAGGAAAGCAAACACTGCATTATACCAAAAGCCCTTCATATTTGAGAAGGTTGCTGCAAAGCCACTGGCTGCATCAAACCTTGCAAACATCAAAGGAAGCATCATAAGTGCCTGAGCAAATATGATTGGCATCACATTGGCTGCGTTTATCTTCAAAGGAATGTATTGTCTTACACCGCCATACTGCTTGTTACCCACAATTCTCTTGGCATACTGAACAGGAATTTTTCTTGTTCCCTGTACAAGTGCAATAGTGAGGGCGAAAATCACAAACAACAGTATAATCTCAACTATCAGCATAAGGAATCCACCCATTCCGTTGCTTCTTGCACCCCACTCGGCAATAAAGGCGTGTGGCAAGCGAGCCACAATACCCACCATAATTATAAGTGAGATACCATTACCAACTCCGTTCTCTGTTATTCTCTCTCCGAGCCACATTATAAACATAGTTCCTCCAATCAGAATTATTGTTGCAAATATGTTGAAAGAGAAGCCTTTAAGAAGGAACGCCTCTGCTGGAAGCTGCGCGTGCAGGTTGGTAAGGTAGGCCGGGCCCTGCAGAGCAAGAATAGCTATGGTAAGATAGCGGGTCCACATATTCATCTTCTTTCTTCCGCTCTCTCCCTCTTTCTGGAGCTTTTGGAAGTATGGAACCATTATACCAAGAAGTTGAAGAACGATAGATGCCGAGATGTAAGGCATTACACCCAAGGCAAATATGGAGGCATTTCCAAAGGCACCGCCGGAGAACATATTAAGCAGGGCCATAAGACCTTCTGAGGTCTGTGATGCAAGATCTGAATCTGCAATCAGATTTGGATCTATACCCGGCATAACAACAAAACTACCAAGGCGGTACACCACAAGAATGAGGAAGGTGTAGATAATTCTCTTCCTAAGATCCTCTATCTTGAAAATGTTCCTTATGGTTTCTATTAGTTTCTTCATCTGCTATCTACTCAATTACCGTTACTGTACCCTTGAGCGCCTCTATCTTTGCTATTGCTGATTTTGAGAAGGCATTGGCTGTAACATCCAACTTGGATGTGAGCTCTCCGTTGCCCAAAATCTTTACAAGATCGTTCTTGGATACAAGACCATTCTCAATAAGGAGCTCTCTGCTTATTGTTGTTACATTGAGCTTCTCGCTCAAAGCCTGAAGAGATGAGAGGTTTATAACCTTGAACTCTACCTTCTTAGGGTTGTTGAATCCGAACTTAGGCAGCTGCCTCTGAATTGGCATCTGACCTCCCTGGAAGCCGAGCTTTGCAGAGTAACCGCTGCGCTGCTTAGCACCATTCATACCACGGGTGGAAGTTCCGCCGTGTCCGGAACCCTCTCCACGCCCTATTCTCTTTGGTTTTCCCAAAGCACCTTTTGCAGGTTTTAAACTATTGAGTCTCATTTCTTATCCCTTTCTTTAAATTTCCTCTATGGTTACAAGGTGGCGTACTTTCTCAACCATACCCTTGATTACCGGAGTTAGTTCAACTTCTACGCTGTGGTGAATCTTTCTGATTCCGAGTGCCTGGAGTGTAGCAATTTGCCTCTTGTTGGCACCGCTTCTGCTCTTAACTTGTGTAACTTTAACTTTAGCCATCTGACAGCCTCCTATCCGTTAAATACATTATTCATAGGAACTCCTCTGAGACCTGCTACGGTGTAGGCATCTCTCATCTGTGCCAAAGCGGCAACTGTAGCCTTCACAAGGTTGTGAGGGTTGGAAGAACCCTTGGACTTAGCAAGAATATCGCGGATTCCCACAGACTCAAATACTGCACGCATAGCACCACCGGCCTTTACACCGGTACCAGGCGCTGCAGGCTTCATAAATACCTGTGCTCCACCAAATTTAGCGGTCTGCTCGTGTGGAATGGTATCTTTATATACCGGAACCTTTACAAGGTTCTTCTTTGCATCTTCTATGCCCTTTGAGATAGCGGTTGTTACCTCGTTGGCCTTGCCAAGTCCGTAACCTACAACACCTTTCTCATCTCCAACTACTACAATGGCAGCAAAACTGAAGTGACGGCCACCCTTGGTAACCTTGGTTACCCTTCTAACTGCCACCAATCTGTCTTTAAGCTCCAGATCAGTAGTTCTTAAATCTTTATTCTTGTTTGTATCTGCCATATCGGTTAGAATTTAAGACCGCCCTTGCGTGCGGCATCTGCTAAACTTTTAACTCTTCCGTGATATAGATAACCTCCGCGGTCAAAGGCAACCTCGTTGATTCCCTTCTCCAAGGCAACCTTTGCGGCAGCCTCGCCAACCATTGCGGCAATCTCTATATTGGTTTTGCCCTTGGTCTGAGGAGCAAGAGCCTTGTCCAAAGATGATGCTGAAGCGAGGGTTACCCCCTTAATATCGTCTATGAACTGAACATAAATCTGCTTGTTTGAGCGGAATACACTCATTCTTGGCCGCTCTGCGGTTCCGTTTACAACCTTACGGATGCGGTAACGGATTCTCTGTCTTCTTTCTATCTTATTCATATTGTTACCCTCCATTATTTAGCTGCCGCTGTCTTACCTGCCTTTCTACGCAGAACCTCGCCGGCGAACTTAATACCTTTACCCTTGTATGGCTCAGGCTTACGGAATGAACGCACTTTTGCTGCAACCATTCCAAGCAGCTGCTTGTCTGAACTTTTAAGAATCAGAATTGGGTTTGCACCCTTCTTAACCTGAGGAACCTCTGCAGTTACCTCGTCTGGAAGCTGGAGATAAATATCGTGAGAGTAGCCAAGGCTGAACTTAAGCAGCTGGCCTGCAGCCTCTACACGGTATCCAACACCCACCAACTCCTGCTGGGTTGTATAACCCTCAGATACACCAACAACCATATTGTTTATAAGTGCACGATAAAGGCCGTGCATAGATCTGTGGCGCGGCTGGTCTGTCGGTCTTTTTACATTTACCACGCCTCCCTCAATAGAGACCTCAATATCAGGATCAACCTTCTGAGAGAGCTCTCCTTTAGGGCCTTTAACCTTAACCACATTGCCATTCTCTACAGATATGGTAACTCCTTGTGGAAGGCTTACAGGTAATTTTCCTATTCTTGACATATTAAAAAATTTAATCTGTTAATAAACATAACAAAGCACCTCACCGCCAATGTTCTGGACCCTTGCCTCCTTGTCTGTGATAATGCCTTTTGAGGTTGAGAGTATTGCTATACCGAGCCCGTTGAGAACTCTTGGCATATTCTCCACTCCTCTATATTGCCTCAAACCCGGGCGGCTCACTCTTACTATCTTTTTGATAGCAGGGAGCTTAGACTCCGGATGGTATTTAAGCGCAATTTTAATTGTTCCTGCCGGCTTGCCCTCAACCAACTTGTAGCTAAGGATATAGCCCTTCTCAAACAGAACTCTTGTAAGCTCTTGTTTCATCTTTGAAGTAGGAATCTCTACAATCTTATGACCTGCGCTGTAAGCATTCCTAATTCTTGTCAAAAAATCTGAAATTGGATCAGTCATTGTTTCTTTTGTTAAATAATCGATATCCGTTAATTAAGTTAATTTGCCAAACTGCCTCAGGATTACCAGCTTGCTTTGCGTACACCAGGTATGAGACCTTTGCTGGCCATCTCCCTGAACTGAATCCTGCTTATTCCAAATATGCGCATATAACCCTTTGGTCTGCCGGTTAGAGAGCAGCGGTTGTGCAATCTTACCGGGCTGGAGTTCTTTGGCAACTTTGCAAGACCTGCATAGTCGCCCGCCTCCTTGAGCCTCTTGCGTTTTTCTGCATATTTGGCGCATAGCTTGGCGCGCTTAACCTCACGCGCTTTCATTGATTCTTTTGCCATATATACTCTCTTTTATTATTCAATTACTTCTTCTTGAACGGAATACCAAAGGCAGCAAGAAGCGCACGAGCCTCCTCATCTTTGGTTGTGCTTGTAACAAATGTTATCTCCATTCCAAGAATTTTGGATACTTTGTCTATATCTATCTCAGGGAAGATTATCTGCTCTTTAAGGCCGAGGGTGTAGTTGCCCTTGCCGTCGAACTTCTCCTCAACTCCCTTGAAATCTCTGATACGAGGAAGAGATACCTTTATAAGCCTCTCCAAGAACTCATACATCTTAGCTCTGCGGAGAGTTACCTTGCAGCCAATTGGCATACCCTTTCTGAGTTTGAAAGATGCAATATCTTTCTTTGAGTAGGTAAGCACAGCTTTCTGACCTGTTATGAGTGTAAGCTCCTCTGCTGCATTCTCTACAAGTTTCTTATCCTGTGAGCCTATTCCAACTCCCTGGTTGATAGTTATTTTCTCCAACTTAGGAACCTGCATTACAGACTTGAACTCAAACTTTTTCTTAAGCTCACCTACTATGCGCTCCTTGTACTCTTTCTCCAAGTTAGGAACCCATCCTTTTGGAACTACCTGCTCTCCGGCGGCCTTCTTTGCCTTGTCGGAGCCCTTGGCCTTAGCGGCCTGCTCTTTCTTTACTTCGTTTGCCATTACTTGATTTCCTCCCCTGATTTTTTAGCATAACGTACAAGTTTGCCCTTATTATTAAGGCGGCGTCCAATTCTGGTTGGACCACCCTTAACAGGATCAACTACCTGTAGGTTAGAGATGTGAATAGATGCCTCCTGCTTGATTATTCCGCCCTGCGGATTTTGAGCATTAGGTTTTGTGTTCTTGCTCACCATATTGAGGCCCTCAACAATGGCACGCATATTTTTACGATCTACGCTAAGTACCTTACCGGTTTTACCCTTGTCGTTACCTGCGTTTACAAAGACCATATCACCTTTCTTAATATGTAACTTTACATTCATTGCAAAACCTCCTATGATTAAAGTACCTCAGGGGCAAGTGAAACAATCTTCATATAGTTGTCGCGCAGCTCGCGGGCTACAGGGCCGAAGATACGGGTACCCTTTACCTCTCCCTGATTATCCAAAAGAACGCAGGCATTCTCATCAAATCTGATATAAGAGCCATCCGCTCTGCGAATCTCCTTTTTAGTTCTTACTACAACTGCCTTGGAAACAGAGCCTTTCTTGGCATCTGCACCTGGGATAGCACTCTTTACAGCCACCACAATCTTATCTCCTACACCTGCATAACGCCTCCTTGTACCTCCCAAAACACGGATGCAAAGAACCTCCTTTGCTCCGCTGTTGTCTGCTACCATTAATCTACTTTCTTGCTGTATCATAGCTAATAGCTTATTTAACTTTTTCTACAATTTCTACTAATCTCCAGCGCTTTGTCTTGCTGAGTGGACGAGTCTCCATAATCTTTACGGTATCACCCTCTGAGCACTCGTTTTTATCATCGTGCGCTACAAACTTTGTGGTTTTGTTTACGAACTTGCCGTAAATAGGATGTTTCTCCTTTGTTTTAACAGCAACAACGGCACTCTTGTCCATCTTGTTGCTAACCACAATACCTATTCTTGTTTTTCTTAGCTTCCTTTCCATTACTTAGCCTGTTTTTTGTTCTCAATCTCAGTTAATACCGTAAGCATACGGGTAATATCCTTTTTTGCTTTTCTTATTTGAGATGTATTCTCTAATGGAGAGACAGCGTGGTTGAGAAGCATCTGATCTAAAGCGGCGCGGCTGGTCTGAATGCGCTCACGCAAATCCTTCTCGCTCATTTCACGTATTTCTTTGATTTCCATATTCTAACTCTCATTATTGTTTAACATAATCCCTTCTTACTACAAACTTTGTAGAGACAGGTAATTTCTGTGCGCCGAGCCTGAGTGCCTCGCGTGCTACCTCTACAGGCACACCCTCAACCTCCATAAGCATTCTGCCTGGGGTTACAGGGGCTACGAATCCCTCAGGATTACCTTTACCTTTACCCATACGCACCTCTGCAGGCTTCTTTGTGAATGGTTTGTCTGGGAATATACGAATCCATACAAAACCCTCACGTTTCATATAGCGGACAACTGCCTGGCGGGCAGCCTCTATCTGCTGACCGGTCATCCAGCAAGACTCTAAAGTCTTGATTCCGAACGAGCCGAATGCAAGCTGATTTCCTCTGTGGGCCTTGCCTTTCATACGGCCCTTCTGCATCCTTCTAAATTTGGTTTTCTTTGGTTGTAACATACCTAAAACGCTTTTTCTTTCTTACTTAAAAACCCTTTTGGGTTGTAACGGAACCCTAATTGGGGGGTGCAAATGTAGAATAAAAAATTTATCCTGCAAACTTTTTTTGCAAAAATTTTACACTTTTGGACAAAAAAAAGTGGAGGTCAATGCCCCCACTTTCAGTAATTTACAAATTTCAAAACTTTTTACAATAGAATGTTTTGGATTTCTTGCAGGTAAAGTCGGCCATAGCACCGCATCAATTCTCCTGTGCAGGAATAAGTGGAACACCATAATCTAACTGAAAAAAAGACAATCCCATACTATTGTAAAATAGAGCCATCACTCTAAATCCGAGATTCCCGGTTTCAAATGGAACTGACAGCTGGTAGCTTCCAAGCCAGTTTCCGGAAGAATCCATCTTCCTAACAGTACCATCATCTTTGTGTCTATGTCCCATAGCATGATAGAAGTATTCTTTTTGATCTGTTGGGCTGCACTTTACCCACCAACCGCAGTCCCATCCGGCATTCCCCTTGTCTGAGATAATATTAGAGACTTGCCAGTCAAAAAAGTCGCGTCTTGGCACACAGAAACCCGCAGGAGATGGATCATAAATGGTTTTCACAGGAATTCTGTCCACATCTGTCGGTGTAACTTTTGTGTCTGCATAAGTACGGGTAGCATCCCAAAGATTATAGTGAGTACGAGTACTATATCCTCTCCTGCGTATATAAGGAAACTCTATAGAATATGGTATAGAGTAATCAGAGCTCTCTTTTGCCATTTTAATAGAGGTAGTAGTACCTGCAGCAGCCTCCGTTACACCGGTATCTCCGCTTATTTCATACCCTGCAGGGCTGCTCCAAGCCTTATTGCCATTTGTCTCCTGCCTCTGGATGCCATCGCCAGGGAGGAACGGATCTTTTCTTCCTCCGTAATAGAAAGGTGCATTGACAATATCGTTCCTCTCCTGATAAACTCTGAAAATTTTAGGTGCAGCCTTTCCTGTACCAGGCCCCTCTTTTTGAGCAACCTTAACAAAAAATTCTCTCTCAGGAGTTTGCTCTCTGCAAAAGCCCAAAGGTACGCTCAATAGATTAGTGATTTCGCCGCTCTTTTTTGTTATTGCAACTGCTTTAAGATCTTCTGAAGTTACCCAAATATGCCAGCTCCAAAGTATAGGTTGGGCCGGATCTGCCTCCGCCTTTTTTCTTACGGCTATTACTACATTGCCTTGGCAAATCTTATTCTCATCTATTTCAAAATGGAGATATGGCGCTTCGCCAATGCCCCAACTCTGCTGAGAGTAAGTCGCAAAAGGAGCATTACTTAGGTTAGGATCTGATGTTGCAAAATTCAGGAACTGCTCAGTAGAAGGCACATCCTGCCATACTATTACCGCCTCACAACTACCCAGCAATGCAGAAATGTTGTTGCCGAAAAGATCCTGATGCAGCCAAGGGCTTATTATCCCCTCTCCTGCAACATTCAAGAACGGAGTCAGGAATGTTTTGCTGTTTGTCCCCTCCGGAGCGTATGCTACAGTATTGAAATGCGGTGCAACAGAGTTCTTTTTATAATCCAGACCGTTGCCATAAACCAAAGGGAGTGCATACTTGCCGGGGCGGCGTATAATATAGGCATTGGCTGTCTGTGGAGCTGCGTGAAAAGTCTCGCTCATAGGCTCATAGCAGGCCAAATTGGCATAATCGGAATTCCCCAAAGCGTTTGTTGAGGCCCCAGGCAGACTCATAATATCTTCTCTGTTGCGCAAAATTTGCAAAGACTCGTTGCCCAAATCGCGATTAGAGGCCACCAAATTTAACTCTGCACTATACTCTTTGTTATTTATGTTTGCTGCGTTGATGTCTGATGCGAGCATACCCCTAAGCTTAGCCGGCATAGAAGTATCGTCGTAGCTGTAAAAAGCAGTACCATCGAGAGAGTAGCTAAACTGCACATCTATCGGAGATACTAAACTTCCGCCTGCACTCTTATAGCTTTGGATAGTGGTAGAACCTGTTGTTGCATCGTAGGCAATCGGAGAGATAGAATTTGGCTGATTAAGCACATACTCAAAACCCCAGGTGGCCATATTTGTGATAGTGAGTTTCTTGCCGGTACCAAGAGGAATCCAGTTACCTCCCGTTTTCAAATTCAAAGCTCTGTCCACCGGCACATCGTCTATGGTCAGATAGAGCCTCAATTCCAACTGCCTTATATTTACAGGAAGAGTTAAAAAGGTGAAACTAAGCGGAATATCTGTGTCTAATTCTGGAGTTATATCTGTGGTGGAAGATATGGCTTTATCTCTGAATGTGAGCGCAATCTTATTTCCTGTTGAGGAGCTTGTAGTCCCCCTTCTCACAATACTGCTAACTCCGGTTGTACGTCTCCAAGTAAAGTAGGTTGTCATATTTTCCGGAGATTCAAGATAGCTGTTAAGTGGTGTGATAGTTGAACCTGTACCACTGCCTGTTGTAAGCTCTGCCTTAACAATCTTCACCTTATGGGAAGCGAGCGAAGCCGGTTTAACAAGCCTGATTTCCACAGAGTTAAAGTTTGGAGTAAACTCTAAATTGAGTGCGCTTTTAGGCACTGAAGCCTCCGGCACATTTGCGGCAGCTATCATATAGGCATAGCGCATATCAGCCTCATACCACCTCTGTGAGGTGCGGCTGCTGTTATACCAACATACTTGGTTAGCCGGTATTACGGTATAGTCTGCCGCAAAACCAGCTTCCCTTGTATTTGTGTTTTGATTATGCAGATTCCAATTATGATAATCAACTCCCATATCTGTTAGCGATGGATATATGGCCATAAAGAGATTATCCTGCCCTTTAAGCCACTGCAAACCATTAGGATTTACGCTTCTCAGTTTGCCCACGCTCTTGCTTTCACTATTAGGTGAGGAGTTATCTATATCATTTACAGAGTCTATCACATACTCCTCCGTATTGCCGCTATAGAACTCGTGTATTGTAAGACGATCATCCTTAATCCAATCTATACGCTCACGCTTATCAGAAGAGGTTATGGTTATAATCTCGCCACTATAACGTGTGTCTGAACTTACAGAGTGGTCGTTTGAAGAGTTTCCGCCAGATGGTTTTTCTATATTCCTACCTGAGATAAAATCGTAATAAATTTGATATGTCTTATCTGCATCGGCTGCATAAGTATCAGAATAAGAAGAGCTTGCCGCTCCAGAAGAGAGTGAGGTAGGTGAATCAGAAGAGCCTCCGCTCACAGCATTGAAACCAACCATACCCAAAGCTGCCGCATCTTTTACCAAGCGTACCGATAGGCCTATGTTTCTTATGCCTGTAGAATTAGATACGTGAGGAGGAGCATCAAGAATATACCCGCCGTTATACGAGTATGTACACGATACAAAAGGCGCGGAATAAAACTTTCCGTTATATACAGAAAAAGTAGATGTCATATACTCCGGGCTGGTAAATCTTAGCCTACCGGTTCGTACCAAACTTCCTGCAGCGGGAAGAAAAACAGCACCGGCTTTTTCCATCTCGTTCCAACTGCCGCTATTGCCAACTACTCTACCATTGCTATATGTAATAGAGGTAAAATCTGTTTTTTGGGGCACAAAACGGCAATTTATCGGAAGAGTCCAATCATCGGGCAAAAGCACAAGCCCCCCCACGTTACCAACACTGGCAAGAGTCCATTTTTGAGCGTTATTATCACGCTCCTGAAGGAGATAAAGCCACTCTGCCTTACTAAGGGTAAACCAGCCACTGCCAAGGGTATTTATAATGTCAGGGTTATTGCCAAAATCTAAAAATGTCAGGCCGTATTGAGTATCGTCCATAGCAGGATCGGCAGGATTCACCACACCCCAACTCACCTGCGGAATACCTCCGGAGGTGCTGAGGGTGAAAAAGTCCATCCAATGAGTATTCTCTGCACTAAAACCATTCTCTCCTGTGGTAGAATCGTAGTCAAAGCCGTTAGGATTAAGATTCTGCGCATCAGAAGAAGCATCATATTTGCCGATAATTTCCCACTGGCGAGGGGCAAAACGCCACTCGGATACACTACCATAGCCATTGGGTTTAGCCTGTAAATTACCTGGTGAGAATACCACCTTTTTGGTTGCGCTTACACTAAATGGTTTGGCGGTAAAGCTACCAACCTGCTCAGGCACAGCCACATTACTAACAACAACTTTGCATCTGGCCGGTATTTTTATCCAATCAGAAGCATTGGTTTCTCCAGTTGGGTTACTACGCAAATCCAATTGACGGGTTACATCTTTCCAAGTAGAGCCCCCATCTGTACTTATCTGCATATCAAAAAAGATTGCGCAACCACTTATTACAGAGCTGCTGCGCACGGCAATGCCTTTAGCGGTGGTACCAACCATCTGACTGGCTTCAGAAGATGCTATTATGGTAAACTGCAAAGGAGTATCGCTCAGATTCACATAATCTTGTATAGCATCGCCCTTTTTGAATTTCATAGAAATTTTCTTGCCGGTAGTTTCATCTACCGCTGTTGAAATGCCATCACCGGCTTTAATTGAGAAATTGAAGCCTTTTGTGTTTTCTGCTCCGGTATTTCTTATCTTATGAATGCTTGTGAATAGTCCTGATATATAGTTATTTAAGCTCTCTAAACGCACCTCCTTCAGACGCATCTGAATAGAAGGAGAATCGTTCTTGATTATAAACTCAAAGGCAGTAAAATCGGGATAAAACCTGAGTTTTACATCGTTGCCTTTTTGGTAGGCAATATCGGTGGCACTCATATGTGCAATATTCATATCGGGGCTGTAGATAATCTTATCGGTAGCAGAGCCCTCTTTTAATGTGCAATATTGCTCATCCGGTATTGTAAAATGTGATCTTAGCTCGTGTTCTCCTCCCTTGATTGTATTATAAAACGATAGTTGTGCAGGGGTACGGGTGTTACTTGCCATATCGGGCCAGAAAGCAAAGAATACTGCACCATAAGGGGCATTATTCCAAAGCAGTCTGTCGTATGGAGATGCCACTGATGTTCCACCGGTGCCGGCAGGCTTCCAGCGGATACCTTTGTTGAAAATACCTGTTATTGTAGCTCTACTTGGCTCTTGAGGCTCTCCACTAACAGCATCTATCTGATAATCTACAAAATCCGCAAATAGGTCGGAGGAGGGAACGCTGCCATCATTGACCTTTAATGGAGGAGCATACATACCTATGCTTATCTTATCTCCCTTTTCCCAAAAGATGCTCTCATATTTATAGTTTAGACCTCCAATAGAGACATTGTAGTAGCTTTCGCTGCCACCATATTTGAGATTGGAGAAGATTTCTGAAACAGAGCCTTTCTCCGCAGAGGCTGACGGAAGCAAAACAGAAGCAATCTCATAAGATTCGTCGTAATCTTCACAAGAAGATTGATTTTCTGTACCCTTTGTAGAAGGAGCTGCCACGCCTATACCTTGTGCGCTGATGCTAAAGGTCATTCCATCAACGGTAGATCTTATCTCCTCCGGTGCCATTCTATCTTCGCGGGCACAGCCCCCCAAAGAGAGAAGTGTAACTGAAACAAATACGGCAACCATACCCCAAAAGAGGCGGGTACTGCAAGTCAAATTAAATCTACTTATCTTCATAGCTACGCATATATTTGGGTATCTATCAATCTATTATATTAAAATCTATTGTTAATAAATTGTTACAAAACTCGGCAAATATATCTATTCAGAGGCATATATGCAATCTTTTATTACTTTTTTCCCAGCCCCACGCAAATACCACCACTGCTCCAATGACTATAAGCAACACCAAAAAAAGTGGAGGTCAA
>CADBUS010000032.1 GCA_902797895.1 uncultured Bacteroidia bacterium
CAACAATGGAAACTACTATTGAGAAAAACTTTTCTACAGAGGATTCTCTAAAGATTATTGCTCAGACAATGGAGCGCACCAGAACTACAATAGCCAAAAATGCCGGCAAACCGCTAATTCTTTGGGGCGGCCTGGTGGCTGTTACCTCTTTTATAATATATCTGCTTTGGAGCAAAACCGGAAGCCCTGCTTGGAATCTTCTCTGGTTTGCTATGAGTTGTATAGGAGGCATTGGTATGTTCTTTCTTAGCAAGAATAATGAGAAGGTGCCCGATAGCGAGCCGGCCAGAATTTTAGGCAGAATTTGGATGTGGTTTGGAATCTTTTCCACCGGATTTTATCTGTTGCTGTGGGTGGCAGCTATCATATTGTACTCTATGGACAATGGCACTGGCAGAATAATTCATATAAACTTTACTCTTATTGTAACACTATTGATGGGGTTGTGTGGTGTGCTTAGCGGAGTGGTTATGAAAATGAAAAGCATTATAGCTTGCTGTGCCTTGGCAACAATCCTCTCTGTTATTATGGCACTTTTGCTGCCTGATGGCTCGCCTGCACAAATACTTGTATTTGTTGTGCTTGGAGTGGTGGCTCTGATAATTCCGGGCTTTATTCTTCAGCAGAAGGGGCAGAGCCAAATTGCAGAAAAGAAATAATAAACAGATAGAAACGAGCATTTAATAATGAAGTCCGATAATAAAATATTGCAACCGTTAGATCCGCTGCTCCACTCGGAGTTACGGCTTGCGGTAATGAGCATACTTGTGGGGGTGGTTGAGGCAGATTTTGTATATCTGAAATCTCAAACAGGTGCAACATCAGGCAATCTGAGTGTGCAACTCGACAAGCTATCCAATGCCGGATATGTTGAGATAGAAAAGAGCTTCAAGGGCAAGAAGCCTTGCACAACTTGCCGCATTACTGATAATGGAAGAGAGGCGTTTGCCTCTTATGTTCAAGTACTTAAACAATATATTCAACTCTAATAAAGTAATATACAAATGAAAAAACACTCTTTAATAGCTTTCTTATTGATAGTTTTTGGCTCCTTCGCATTTGCTCAGACAGGTACTTGGTCTGGTGAAATTGAGGTGCAGAGTATGAGACTAACTATTGTATTTCATCTTAATGAAGAGGCTCCAACAATGGATGTTCCGGACCAAGCCGGTATCGGAATTCCTATTCAGGTTGAGCGAAAGGAGGATGGAATGCTTTCTATCACTATAGCTGCCATTGGGGCCTCATATAACGGACAACTCCGCGATGGACAGATTGTGGGAACATTCTCGCAGATGGGAGCCTCCCTACCGCTTACTCTCTCCCCGGGCGTGCGGAAACTAAACAGGCCTCAGAAACCAATGCCGCCATTCCCATACACTCAAGAAGAGGTTACATTTACCAATGGTGATGCTGTTTTGAAAGGAACGCTCACACTGCCTAAAGGGTGCTCCAATCAGACACTCGCACTTGTAATGGTATCAGGTAGCGGATTACAGAATCGCGATAGTGAACTATTTGAACATAAGCCATTTGAGGTGATTGCAGATGCTCTTGCGCGTGCCGGTTATGCAACACTTAGGTATGATGACCGCGGTTGCGGTGAGTCTATCGGTGATGTGGCAAATGCTACTACCGATGACTTTAAAGCAGATGCTCTTGCCGCTATTGAGCTGCTGCGTGGGCGTTTTGCCAAAGTTGGTGTTATCGGCCATAGCGAAGGTGGTACTATCGCGATGATGTTAGCGGCAGAGGGGAAAGTAGATTTTATAGTGAGCCTTGCCGGTATGGTTGTTTCCGGAGAAGAGACTCTTTTATGGCAGACAGCTATTGCACTCTCTGCTGCCGGTGTGGAGCAAAATGATATAGATAAGTATGCTCAACTTTTGCGTGAAACATACTCTGCATTACGCTCTGGTGCTCCAATGCCTTCAGCGGAGGGGCGCGAGCTGCCAATTATGCTTAAACAATCCTATTCAGGTCTAAGCCGGCAGCTGCAAACCCCTTATATAAAGCGTTTAATCACAATTGATATGCGTCCGTTGCTTGATAAAATTTCTTGCCCGGTACTTGCTCTTAATGGCACAAAAGACCAACAAGTTGAGCCGGAAAGCAATCTTAAAGCGTTGCAGGATACTTTGGATGGCAAAAACGGCTCAAAGGTTATGGCTATGGAGGGGCTGAACCATCTCTTTCAGCACTGCTCCACCGGCTTGGTAACCGAATATCGTACACTTGAAGAGACCTTTGCTCCGGAGGCTTTGGAGATAATAATCAACTGGCTGAATAGTTTATAATTTCACTAAAATAGCAAGCACCTATCAAAATATTGCTGATTTTGATAGGTGCTTATTATTTTGATTCAATTGTAGTTGCTTACTCTATTTTTGGTTGTACATACCGCTCGCCGGTCTTCTCTTTCACCGCCTCAATAAAGGCAGGAGCATAGGCCGGTGAGGTGTGGCGGCCACGTACAAACTCGCCATTTTCAGATGGTAGCATAATTTGGTCGTTATGCTTTACTATCAAGAATTTAGCTAACTTATCCCAGCGAGTCATCATCATATCGGTATAGCTGTCGGTCTTTCTTGTCAAGAAGTTTGCCCTTTCGCTCGCGGTCATTTTAACAGCTTGCTGCTCAACCTCTTTCTGATCTTGGGCATAATAATCTTCTAACTCCTTTTGAGCATCTCTCAAATCAGGAAACATTGCACTCCAGCGCGGATATACCATATTGGCTACAAAGTTGTTCATCCAAAAAGCACTCTTTGTGCTGAACTCGCGAATGTTGTTGTTCTCTCTGCGGAACGGCTCAGGAACTCTGTTAATTCCGCAATATACAGGCACATACGCCACCATTGTGGCATCATCCATATTAAAGTAGGTAACTCCTCCAACTGCATCCGGCAGCCAAGAGCGCATCTGGCATACCATAGTCATTCCACTCTGCTGGCAGCCGATAGGTCTCTCGCGGAACATAGCTGTACTGTCGGCACTTACAAAGCGAGTAGGTTGGTTGCGGTACGGAGAGCCCCAAGGCCCTGCGCTCAAATCAGCAGTCATATCCAAGGCAGTTCCCTCGTAATGATCTCTCATATCCTCCATTAAATCTCTAACGCTCAAAGGTTTATCCGGCTTAATCCAGAGCGGTAAGTGATCTATCACATTCATATTGCCGTTTATAAATGGCAGATACTTATCCATTTCTGCCTTGTCTGTGTGGCGGCGGAAAAAGCTCCAAACCCTTGCTTCACAGAATCTTATCTTGCCAAAATCCATTGGACCGTATGCCTCGCGATAGCTGAAATCCTTATCGGCACCATTATAGTACCCCATCTCTCTTGCAAAGGAGATAACATCTGCAGAGTACATACACACTCCGTCTATTACATAGAATCCCAGCTTCTTATCTATCTTCTTGGCTTGCGGAAACTGCTGTATTCGGCTGGAGTTAGCGTATGCTGTTATGCAGTCATCCGGCAGTTTGAGTGCAACCCAAACACCCCCTTTGCGCCCCTCGCCCTTGCCGATAAGCTCCATAATCCAAGCCTCCTCTTTATCGCAGATGGCAAAAGATTCACCTGTGCTGTTGTAGCCATACTCCTGCACTAATTGGTGCATAATCTCAATGGCGTGGCGAGCTGTAGTGCAACGCTGTAGAGTAAGCTCCATCAAAGTAAAATAATCCAAATACCCCTCTCTGTTCACAAGCTCCTTGCGCCCACCCCAAGTGGTCTCCACAATAGTTACTTGATTCTCATTCATAAGCCCCACAACTCCGTATGTATAAGGAGCTTGGCGAATTAGCTTTTCTGTGTATGGAGCGCCTGGCCACATTCTTGCCACATTAATCATCTCGCCGGCAGGGTGTTGCCCGGGCACAAGATAGGTTAGGGGAGATACAAAGCCAAAGGCATCGCAATTATAGGTACACATTACGCTTCCATCGGTGGAGGCCTTTTTGCCAACTATCAGATTAGTGCAGGCTTCTGTGCGGTTAGGCTGAGCAATCAGCAGCAGAGCAAAAGCAAGGATAAAGATGCGTTTCATAAGAATAAAGATTTGTTAAACTCTCCAAAGATAATAAAATCAAACTTTTTGTCCGTTTTTCCAAAGCAAAAAGTGGGTTTTTGTCCGTTTTTCCAAGGCAAAAAAGAGGCATTTTGTCCGTTTTTCCGTAAAACAAAAAGTGGTGCCAAAAAACTTTAGCACCACCCGGATATTATTTAGTCGTGTTTTTGTTCTTACAAAACAGTTCTTCCGACCACTCCCATTATATCCTGTTTCATCTGTGTGAGGAGGGCTGTGTCGTAACCTTTTATCCAGTTACCACCTTCCTTAAACTCTGCCTCGCTCTTAATATCTACCTTTGTTCTATCTGCACTGAATTTTATAATAACTCTTACCCTATATCTATCTGTATAGATGCCATTTGTATTCCAAGTGTGAATCCAATTAGAACGAATATATGCACCCTCTTTGGAAATCATCTCCAATTCAAATTTCCTGCCGAGTACATCAACAACATCTCCAAAAGCCTTTTCAAATGTAAGGCCGTCTCTTAAAAGAACAGAAGCCCACTCTCCGCCATTTAAGTTTCTTTGGAAGGTTGTAGGAGCTGCCGGAGCTGCCGGAGCTTTTTTTCTTATTCCGCAAGACGTGATAACTAAACTTGCTGTAAAAATCAAGGTTAGAAATAGTAATAACTTTATCTTCATAGTAGTTAATTATTTAAAATAAAATCAATTTGTTGGAAAATAGGTGTGCTCTCCAAGTACTACTCTACTTACAGAGCGACCACTGAAATATATCTTACCATAAGTATCGCGATAACCCTCGGCCCTTAACACAAGATTTTCACGATCTTCTATTGAATAATTTCCACTTAACGCCTCATCTCCTGATATAAGTTTAAATCTACCATTAGTATATAGGTATAGTGTGGCATCTGCAGAATTGCATTTGAGTTTAGTGTTTTGTCGTACAACAACATTTTGTGTTATAGATGACTCAATCTCTGTTGGCATGTAACTCTTGTAAATCGTAGCATTAGATGTCTCTAAATTTGAAAAAGATGCTAACATTAGTGTAAGCATAAAACAAAAATTAATCATATAGCAAAATTTTAATGTCGCAGCAAAGGTAGATTTTTGCACTTGAGTTTTTAATGCCTGATGTAGTATATATGTTTACATGTAAACTATTTGGATACAGGCAGATTGAGGGAAGAGCTTAGTGTTTTGAAAAAATCGTATTCAAGAATATGTGAAATGCGTATTAAAAGATTGATATCAATGTTTTCTTTGCTGAAAATCTTGTAGGCGTTTACTCTGCTGCAATGAATTTGTGAAGCAAACCATACAACAGAATGGCCGCTTTTTTTTAGCTGCTCTTGAATCATTTTGCCTATGTGTATATTGTTTGCCATACAAAAAGTGAGGAAAATCTAACTATTTTGGTAGAGGCTCTGGCAAGCCCTAGGACAAATAGCACGATTCTCCTCACAAGTATGGATATGTGCCGTATGGCACGATAAACCAGACAAGTGAAGGCATCGTCACTATCCTTGTCCTAAAAATTTACCAGATTTCTACCTACAGGATAAGTAACGCTTTCCTACAAATATTTTGGACTGTTTAATAACAATCCGGCATTGCAAGATACATATAATTTTTATTATTAAGCAGAAGATACTGAAATAAACACTCTTTTCTTACAGCAAAACACCTAAAGTGCTGTAGTTGATATGAATGAATAAATAAACCAAAATTCCCAACATTTTCAACTATACTCCATTTTTATAAGTTTAGTTTAATTGGAGAATAGATAAAATGAAACTACAATCTTTCCAACCATCTGGAAAAAAAGACATTATATACACAAAAGCTGCTCCCATGCAAGGTCTTGTTCTCCAACAGAAGTTCTTTCTCCAACAAGGAGTGTAGCAGACGGGCAACAGTTGATGGTGCGCCAAGTTGATATTTTTGGAGAAATGTTGCACTG
>CADBUS010000033.1 GCA_902797895.1 uncultured Bacteroidia bacterium
CAACTTACTTGCTGTCATTCTGAGCGCCAGCGAAGAATCTTACGGAATAGACTCTTCGCTGCGTTCAGAGTAACAAGTTGAGTAATGTTATCTTGAATACAACTTTTAGAAAGTTATACCCACTTTAACTCCAAAAGTATTGCGCTTTTTGAAGAACTCTCCTCTTGGGCTAAGATGCTCATAGCCAACATTTACAAAAAGGGAAGAAAGCCCCTTTATGCCTGTGAAGTTGTATGATATATCTCCTCCCAGAGTGTAGTAGCTCGATGCCATATAGAAGTAATCCCATCTGGCAAACTCCTTATATGCAGGATTATCTTTGCCAGGACCGTTGTAATCGAAGCTCGCCTTGCGCCCCTTTGCTCCACCTGCAAATATGTTGAACATAAAGCTGCTCTTTGCGGAGGCTACAAGGTTACAAGAGGCATTTATCTGCCCCAGAATCTTCTTTATTTTACGTGTGGTCTCAGGCACATAGTAGATATAGTTATCATTGAGCAGAGCACCCTCTACTCCAAATTTCCAAGAGTAGGAGTTCTCTCCCTCCCCTACCATATAATCCAAATTGAACTTATCTATCTTGGTGTTGAAATTTGAGCGTACATATTTGGCATCTGTAATCCAAGACTGAACCTCGTAGGTGTTGTCGTATGTCTGGAAATACTCAATTCCGTCTATATTCTTGTTGGAGTGGTTATATCTGAAAAAGAGCATATCCTCATCGGTAACATTGTACTGTGCGGCAACTCCCAAATTCCAGCGCCAATCCTTAACGGTACCGCTCATCTGAGGCTTGGTGTAGTTACAGGTAACATCCTCAACCTTATAGATATAGTCCCAGTTGATAAGCAGCTTGAAATTATCTTGCTTGTAGTTATACTGCGCCCCTGCTCCAAGCGAATTGGCGTTGTAGTTACGCAGTTTGTTTATACCAGCAAAAGAGGCTATCATACCCTCTGTAAAGAAGCCCGGAGCAACCATCTCCCAACCCTTTTGGTCTGTAAGGTGAATCAGATTTGTTGCAGAGCCATCTTCGCGATAGCTGCCATATCTAAAGAGCGCACCAAGTGAGTGATGCCCATCAAAATCCCAAACCACAGATGGCCTTATTGCAAAGTTAGAGAGCCTTGTAAGTGGGCGCGGATCCAACTGCTTGGCTGCTATAGCTACCTGATAATCAGCAGCTATACCAAGAATCAAATGATCATTGGCAAGGCGCGGAAAAGCTGCCTTCATACTGAGGCTGTAGTCTTGATTTTTCCACTTACTCACATTCTCGTCTGCCACAAAGAAGGGCATATCGCGAGTAGGATCTACCAAAGTAGCATTCCATTTTGCACCCGCAATATCATCTTTGGTAAAGGTAAAGCTACCCCAAAGATACATACCTCCAAGGTTCTTATAAACACCGCCTCCGTCTGTATGAAACTTTAGCGAGCCTATTTTTTCTCCTATTTGCGCGCGTTTGAAATCGCCTTTGGTTTTATCGTAACTAAAATATGCATTTGCTACGGAAGCCGGAGCATCTATCAGACCTCCGGAGGCATTGAGCGTATTGCTCAGCCAGATATTTTCCAATTTCTGCCTCTCGATAGTTGCCTGTGTTCCACCACTTTGGGCTATTGCAACATACCCTGCAAAAAGAAGCGGAAGCAGAATTGCCTGTATCTTAAATATTCTGTTTTTCATAATAAAATCATTTAAAATAATTCCTAAAATCCGCTATTTCCAAGGGCTCCAAGCCGGCACCTTCTCGCCGTTGCGGCGTAGCATAGGGCTGTCGTTTATTTGGAAATCCTCTGTTGAGTTATTGGTATCCTGATAGATAGGTGTGCCGTCTGCTCTTTTTGAGACCACCTTACGAGATACGGTCTTGCCAATGTAGGTGGCACCAACGCTTGTTGCTCCGGCATCTACAAAGCCAGGGATACGCTTCATATTCAATGAGTTCATATTAGGAATAAGCTCCACTCCGTCCAAAATCCAGTCTGCCGGAATTTTGGCATATTTTGCAGTCTTTTCAACCTCGTTCTGCAAATTCTTAGGATCTTCGTAATAGGCTTTGTTTACCGTAACTCCCTCTCCCTTGAATATACAGAATGCCGCTCCGAATACAGAGGTGAGCCATTGCATAGAGTTCCAACTACCTGTATAGTGGATATTTGTGAGGTTTGGAACATCATCGTTCTTTCTGGATACATTACCGGTCCAAGTCTGATATTCACTGCGTGAGTTATCATACGAGTTAGGGTTGTTGGTCCTGTGGTCTCTTGGTTCTTGAGCCACAACTACACTCTCGCCGGGAGCTACAGGATACTCTGTTCCGCTGCCAGGGAACTGCCACACCATCAGACTGTAAACAAAGTTGCCCTCTCCATCCTCATCCGGCCAGGTTGGCAAGTTTGCTGTTGCAATATTCGGATGAAGCTGAGCAAAGCAGAGCCCATCGAGATAAACAACCTCACTGCCATTATTATAGAAACGATAGGTCTGGTCTCTGAAATAGTAGCTTGCAATTCCGCAGTAGTAAATCTCGCTTATAAGCAGAGAGCCCACCTTTGCAGGGCGAACAACAAGCTGGAACTTAGTGTCTGATTCCGCACGCTCCGGAGTAATGTTTTCAAATATGGAAATACTTGGTACATTGCCGTTTATAAAGTAGTTATACCCTGCGTGAGTAGCTGTACCGGTAACACCTATAGAGTAAACTCCAGGCTCAATATCCAATGTTGCAATACTGTTGGAACCGGTTTTGGCGCGGAAGACCTGGCCGGTCTTTGTATTGGTAAATGTTACATCCACACCCTCTGTAGAGAAGTTCGGATCAGGTGTAATAGCGCCGCCCTTTGGTATAAAGCCGGTAGCAGCACACACCTTGTAGGAGACGGTAATAGGTGCAACCCTTTCCACATCTCTAACCTCTTTCATCATGTCTATACAAGATGAGGATATAAAGATTGCAACTAAAGCTGTTAGTAAATATAATTTTCTCATAGTAATCTGTTTATTTGATTCTTGCCGTTAATTGTAATCCAAAGAAGAATACATCGCCGTTGCGCCGCTCTTTACTACCGGGGCTTTTTCTTAGCGATTGTAGCGGAGTAGAACGGAAGAAGTTGCGAGTAAAGAACGATACATCAAAATTCTTGAACTGCTTGGTAATGTTCACATTTATACAGAGCGCAGGATTGTAGGCCGGCTCAATCTCTTTTCTGTTCTTTGCCACAGCACCATTTTGCTCATTGCGCAAGATTGGTAGCCATTTAGCATAATCTGCTCCCTCCGGGTCTGCCCAACTGCGGTCAAAATCGTGAACAAGACCATCTGCAACAGAGAGATATTTAACCGGAATAGTATCGCAAGCGGCATAGGTAGTCCAGCTCTTCTCTCTCCAGCTTACACTGGCGGTAAGGGAGATTACAAAACCAATTTTTGGGATATTGTGTGTAACTATAAGGTTGGTAATCAGGTTCTGATCTCTGCTAATACCCTCGCTGTCTTTTCTCTTATAGATACCAAAGTCGCTATTCTCGTTGCCCGATTTGCTCCAGAATGTGTAGCCGTTGTTCCAGCTCTTTCTGTCGTAAAACTCTCCGTTGAGAATAAACGATGTGCGGATTGCATCTATTCTACCAAAATCTGCTGTAAACTCTATACCCTTTTGCTCGTATGATAAATTGTTTTGAGGAGTGGTATAGTTGAGGAA